>JANONE010000568.1:0-11168 GCA_031420675.1 Ilumatobacteraceae bacterium
CGGCGACCTCCTCGGCAGGCTCACCGAACGCGGTGCGCTGGTACAGCCACAACAGGTAACCGGCGGCCAACACGGTGCCCAACGCCGCAAAAACGGTGAGCACGCGGAACAGCGACTGATGGCCATTGGCGACCAACACCGAGCTCGGGCTCCACGAGCTCAGGATCGCCGGGAACTCACCCCAGAAGCCGGCCAGGCCGGGCAGGCCGAGCGATGCCATCGAGCAGAAGCCGAGGATCCAGCCGAGGTGCGGCATCTGCTTCAGCATGCCGCTGAGGCGGCTGATCTCCAGCGTGTGATAGCGCTCCTTCACCGAGCCGGCGACGAAGAAGAGCATGCCGGTGATGAGGCCGTGGGCGACCATGCCGAACAGCGCAGCGTTGATGCCCAACGGTGTGAGCGTGCTGATGCCCAGCATGACAAAGCCCATGTGGGCCACCGAAGAGAAGGCGATCAGCCGCTTCATGTCGGTCTGTGCCAGGCAACCGAGCGAACCGTAGATGATGCCGATGACGGCGAGCACGCCGATGGCGGGGGCCCACTTGACCGCGGCTTGCGGCAAGATCGGCAGCGCAATGCGCACGAAGCCGTAAGTGCCCAACTTCAGCAAGATGGCGGCCAAGATGACCGAGCCTTGCGTGGGGGCCTCCGTGTGGGCGTCGGGGAGCCAGGTGTGGAACGGGAACATCGGCACCTTGACGGCGAAGCCGATGAACATGCCGGCGAAGATCCAGATCGCGGTGTTCTTGGCGATCGATGAGCCATGCTCGATCAGGTACGGGATGGAGAAGCTGACCGACCCGGTGTTGATGAACAAGGCGATGAACGCGACCAACATCAGGGCCGAACCGAACATCGTGTAGAGGAAGAACTTCAGCGAGGCGTACTGTCGGTTCTCGCCACCCCACACACCGATCATGAAGTACATCGGCAACAGCACCACTTCGAAGAACACGAAGAACAAGATCAGGTCCTGGGCGACGAACGTGCCGGCCATGCCCGTCTGCAGCACCAACATCAAGATGAAGAAGGCCTTGGTGTTGCCGGGGTTCGGCACGTGGTCCCACGAGTAGATCATCACCAGCAGGGTGATCACCATCGACAGGATGTACAGCGGCAGGCTGATGCCATCGAGACCGACCGTGTAGGTGGCCTTGATCGGCTTGATCCAGTTGTTGGTGGTGAAGAACTGCAACTTCTCGCTCTGGCCGTAGTCGAACTTGACCAGGGTGTAGATGCCGACGGCCAGCGTCGCGGCGGCGGTGATGATGGCGACCCCTTTGGCGGTCGCTTCGTCGTTCTTGGGGATGAACAGCATCACCAGCACGCCCACCAACGGCAGGAAGACGCCGACGCTGAGGAGCCATTGTTGTTCTTGAATCATCATTGTCCCTTTTGGCTAGCTGGCTAGCTGTTCACGAGTACGAGTACGAGCGCACCGACTGCTGCGGCACCGAACAGCAACGCTCCGTACAGGTTGACCTTGCCTGATTGCACCGGTTGCAGTGCGCCACCGGCGCCGCGTGCGGTTGCACCACTTCCGTTGACTGCACCGTCGACCAACGCTTGGTCGACATATTTGTAGACGAGATCGCCGGTGCGCTTCCCGCCCTTGCCGACGGCGTCGACGATGCCATCGAGGATGTTCTGGTTCGTCCAGTAGACGGCCTTGCTGATCGGGTGGGCGATCGACCGCACGATGACCTTCTCGTACAGCGCGTCGAGGTAGTACTTGTTCACCAAGAACCTGTGACCTGCGCCGAGCAGCGGGTTGCGGGTGGTGAGGCCCTGTAGCGCCGTCTTCTTCTCGCCGAACAGCGCCTTGCACAGCACCAAGCTGACTGCGAAACCGGCGGCGACCAGCAAAATGCTGGGCAGCGCGTTGGCCCACGAGAAGACCGGGGGCTCGGGCACCATGCCGGGCTCTTCGCCAACGTGCAGACCGATCGACGACACGACCCAGCCCTCGAACTTGTGCCACTTGAACGGCGCCGCGTTGAGGTAACCCGAGACCAGGGCGAGCGTGCCGAGGATGATCAGCGGCACCGTGATCTGCCACGGCGAGTCGGTGCCACCCAAGATCGGCAACGGCTTGCCCTTCCGATGGTCGGGACTGGCGTCCGCTGCGCTGTGGGCGCTCCCTCCATGCCCATGCTCGAGGTCGTGCAGGAAGTGGGCGGCGCCACCGCGGGGCTTGCCGAAGAAGGTGAGGTACGTCGCCCGAGTCATGTAGGCAGTGGTCATGAAGGCACCGATCAGCCCGACAACGAAGAACACCTTGTAGTCGTTGTGCTTCGCCGAGTCGATGATCTCGTCCTTGGAGAAGAAGCCACTGAAGAAGGGCACGCCGCACAACGCGGCTGTGCTCACGATCCACGTCCAGAACGTGATCGGCATCTTCTTGCGCAGGCCTCCCATGTCCTGCTTCATGTCGAAGCTGTGGTGGCTACCGGTGTGCGCCACCGACCCTGCGCACAGGAACAGGCAGCACTTGAAGAAGGCGTGGGTGAAGATGTGGAACACCGCCGGCACCCAGGCGCCGACGCCCAGGCCCATCATCATGTAGCCGAGCTGGCTGACGGTGGAGTAGGCCAGCACCTTCTTGATGTCGTTCTGCACGAACGCCAAGGCAGCGGCGATGAGGATGGTGATGCCACCGATCACAGCGATCAGGTTGAATTGGTTGCCTGCGACGTTGATGTCGAGGCCGGTGTGGAAGACGGGGTACAGCCGGGCCACCAAGAACACCCCGGCCACCACCATCGTGCTGGAGTGCAGCAGCGAACTGACCGGCGTGGGGCCGGCCATGGCGTCGGGCAGCCAGGTGTGCAGCGGAAATTGACCGCTCTTGCCGATGCACGCGATGAACAGGGCCACCGCTGCCCACATCAGCGTCTTGTTGTCGCCGGCAAACTCCGCGGCTTTGGCGTTGATCTCGCTGATGTCGAGCGTCTTGAAGGTGAACAGCAGCATCGCGGTTCCAACGAGCAAGCCCATGTCGCCGACACGCACGGTCCAGAACGCTTTCAGTGCGGCCTCGCTGTTTTCTCGCTCCTCCCACCAATGGCCGATGAGCAGGAACGAGCAGAGACCCATGATCTCCCAGCCGAGGATGAACTGCACCATGTTGGGGGCGAGCACCATCGTGAGCATGCCGGCGGAGAACAGCGTGATGCTGCCGAAGAAGTGGGTGTAGCGACGGTCGCCGCGCACGTACTCGGTCGAGTAGACCTGCACCAAAGTGGAGATGAACGCAACGAGCAGCAGGATGATCACGGCGAGCCCGTCGATGCGAGAACCGATCGTGATGCGCAGGTCACCGATCTTCAACCACTCCCACTCCTTCACGACCGCTACCGATTCATGCGCGGCCTGATCGATCCACTGGTAGGCGGCGCCGGCAGAGATCACCAGCGCCGCGACCATGCTGGCGATGCCGATCTCACTACCTCCGCGGGGCATCCGCTTGCCGAACCCGATGATCAGGAAGAAGGCGACACCAGGGATGAGAGGGACCAGCCATGCATGTTCGAGGAACCAGCCGGCTGCTTGCGCGGCCGCCTCCGTTTCAGCAGCGAACATGCCTCAGCCCTTCATTTCCGACAGGTCGTCGAGCGAGATGGTCTTGCGGTTGCGGAAGATCAGCAGCACCATCGCCAGGCCCACGCCCACCTCTGCGGCCGCGACCGCGATGATGTAGAGGGCAAAGACGTTGCCATCGTTGCCGCCGTTGAGCCGATCGAAGGCCAGCAGATTGATGTTCACCGAGTTCAGCATCAGCTCGATGCTCATCAGCACGAGTACCGCGTTCTTCCGGGCGATCACCCCGTAGACACCGATGCAGAAAAGCACCGCGCCGAGGATGAGGAATTCGTTGATCAGCATCTGATCAATCCTTTCGGGCCAACACGATGGCGCCGATGACGGCGGCGAGCAGCACGAAAGACAGTGCCCAGAACGGCAAGGCGTAGGAGGAGAAGATCGAATCGCTGAGCGCTCGGTTGGCTGCGGCGCTGTCGTTGCCCTTCCCGCTGACCACGATCTTGTCGTCCTTGAAGCCCTTGATCAGCACGTACGACATGACGCCCAGGAGCAGCAACGCGACCGGCGCACCGAGCGCCCAGCCCTTGTCGTTGTTGAGGTCCACGTCCTTGCCCAGCTTGGCGCGGGTGAGCATGACACCGAACAGGAACAGCACCATCACGGCGCCGATGTACACCAACACCTGCGTGACCGCCACGAACTCGGCGGACAACAACAGGTACTGAGCGGCGGCGCCGGACATCACAGCCACCAGCGAAAGGGCAGCGTGCACCACGTTGCTGCTACGGACCACGTTGAGGGCCCCCAGCACCATGACGGTGGCAATGATGCCGAAGCCGACGTTCTGGGCGACCTCGATCTCGGAAGCGAGCAGCATCACTTCCCCTTCTTCTTCTCGGCGCCGGCCTCGAGCGCAGGGGCCTCGGGCACCGTTTCCATCCACTCACCGAGCTTGGTCTTGTCGTGCAGCAGATCGGCGATCCGGGGTTCGCTGTACTCGTACTCCGGGCTCCAGAACAGCGCATCGAACGGGCACACTTCCACACAAATCCCGCAGTACATGCAAAGCGCGTAGTCGATGTCGAAGCGGTCGACCTTGTTCACCTTGCGCGGTGCACCGCCGGCGCGGCGCGGCGGCGCGAGCTCCTTGTGGGCCTCGATGTAGATGCACCAGTCGGGGCAGCTGCGCACGCACAGCATGCAGCTGGTGCAGTTGTCTTCGCGCAGGGCGATGACGCCACGGGAGCGGATGGGTGGCGTTTCCTTCTCGTGCGGGTACTGCACGGTGGCAGCACCGCCACCGAGCCGCTTCGGCTTGATCGTTTGCATCATGGTGCCGAGGGTGACACCGAGGCCCTTGAGCAGACCGGGGATTTGCGGCTTGCCCATCAGAAGGCCACCTTGAAGATCGCGGTGATCATGATGTTGACGAGCGACACCGGGATGAGCACCTTCCATGCAAAGCGTTGCAGCTGATCCTCACGGAACCGCGGGTAGCTGAACCGCACCCACATGATGAGCGCGGTGAGCACCATCATCTTGGTGAACATGATCAGCGGTCCGCCGAAGTTCATCCAGTTGTCGATGCTGCCCAGGTCCGTGGGGTCCCAACCGGCCCAGCTGAACGGGATGCCCCAACCGCCGAGGAAGAGCACGCTGGCGATGAGGGCGAACACCCCGGCGGTGGCGAACTCGGCGATGAAGAAAATGAGGAAGCGGAAACCGGAGTACTCGGTCATGTAGCCCGAGACCAGCTCGGATTCGGCGATCGGCATGTCGAACGGGGTCTGCGTGAGCTCGGCCTGCACCGAGATCATGAAGACGAGGAAGGCGACGAACTGGGTGAGGATGTAGGGATAGCCGAGACCGTTCCATCCGAATATCGAGTCGCTGTTCTGCTTGATCACGATGACCTGCAGGTTCATCGTGCCGGCCTGGATGACGACACCCAGCACCGACAGCACCATCGGTAGTTCGTATGCAATCAGCTGGCCGGCCGCACGCAGGCCACCGAGCAGCGAATACTTGTTGGCACTGCTCCAACCGGCCATCAAGATGCCGAGCGTGCTGATGCTGCTGACGGCCAGCATGTAGAACACGCCGGCGTCGAAGTTGGTGAAGTACGCATCAGGGCCGAACGGCACCACGGCCACCAGCAGGAACGTGCTCATCAGCACGACCAGCGGCGCGGCGCGGAAGACCTTCAGGTCGGCGCGGGCCGGCGCGATGTCTTCCTTCTGCAGCCACTTGCCGACTTCCGCGAACAACTGCATGCTGCCGTAGGGGCCGGCTTCCATCGGGCCGAGACGGCTCTGCATGAAGCTCATCATCTTGAACAGGAACAGGTACACGATCGTGCCGGCGGGCAGCAGCACCGCAACCGTGCCGCCGAGCACCCGCAGCAACGACTGCGCCCAGTACGGGAGATCCACCGCGAGAAGGCTCATCGGTCGATGTCTCCCAGGATGAAATACAGCGACGCGAGGATGGAGATGACGTCGGGGACGTAGACGCCACGCAACACCCACGGCACGATGGAGATGTTGTTGAAGCTGGCCGAGCGGATCTTCACGCGGAACGGCCCCAGGTCGCCCTTGCTCACCACGTAATAGCCCATCTCGCCCAAGGGGTTCTCGGTGCTGACCCAGGCTTCGCCCGCGGGCACCTTGATGATGCGCGGCACCTTGGCCATGACCGGGCCGCTGGGGATGCCATCGAGCAGCTGGTCGACGATCAGGGTCGCCTCGCGGGTCTCCTGCAGTCGGATCCAGCAGCGGGCGAAGCTGTCGCCGTCGGGATGGGTCCAGACCTTGAACTCGACCTTGTCGTAGGCCAGCGGCAGCTGCTGGTCGCGGCGGAGATCCCAGTCGACGCCGCTGGCGCGCAGGTTTGCGCCGGACAGGCCGTACTGCTTGGCGACCTCGGCAGGGATCACGCCGATGCCACGCAAACGGCTCTGGAAGATCTCGTTGCCGAACAGCAGCGCTTCGATCTCGTCGCAGAAGTTGCGCAGCTTCTTCATCACCTGCTTGGTCTCGGTGATCCAGCCCGCGGGCAGATCGTCCTTGAGCCCGCCGATGCGGTCGAAGTTGGGGTGGAAGCGGCCGCCGGTGGCGCTCTCGATGAGGTTCAGCACGTACTCCCGATCGCGGAACGCCATGAACACCGGGGTGATGGCACCCAGTTGCACACCCAGATCGCCGAGGAACAGCGAGACGTTGGCGATGCGGCTGAGTTCGAACAGGATCGTGCGGATCCACTGGGCTCGCGGCGGGGCCTCGACCTGCATCAGCTTCTCGGCGGCGAGGATGAACGGCACTTCGTTGGCGAAGCTGCCCAGCCAGTCGATGCGGTTGACGAGCGCCGTCACCTGCGGGAACGTGCGCACCTCGGTGAGCTTCTCGTAGCCGCGATGCATGTAGCCGGCGCTGGGCTCGGCCCAGATCACCTGCTCGCCATCGAGACGCACGATGATGCGCAGCGTGCCGTGGGTGGCCGGGTGCTGCGGGCCGATGTTGAGGGTCATGCCCTCGGTCTCCAGCTCCACGTTCAACCGGGCATCGGCGGCCTGGGCAGCGATGTAGCTCAGCTTCTGGCGATCAGCGATGTCGGGCATCAGAGCACCCCGCCGTGCTCGAGTGTCGGGCTCATGCTTCGCCCTCGTCGTCGTCGCCACCGGGCAGGGGTTCTACGTCGACGATGCCGGGCCACGGCTTCACCAGGCGGGCCAGCAACGGGAAGTCCTTGCGCAGCGGGTGGCCCTCGAAATCCGTCGGCAGGTACATGTTGCGCAGATCGGGGTGGCCGTGGAAGCCGATGCCGAACATCTCGTGGCACTCACGTTCATGCCAGTTGGCGCCGGCGTACACCGGGATCCAGGTGGCAACCATCGGCTCCACGTCGGCAACATCGGCCTTGATCGTCACTCCGAAGTGCTTGCTGATGTTGGTGACGCGGGCGAACACCTGCATGCGGGTCTCGCCGCCGGTGTAGCCCTGCTTGATCGCGGTGTCGCGCTCGGGCGCCGGCTGCGAGGGGTCGTCCTCACTGCGCCCGAACGGGCTGGGCATCCAGTCGATGGCCGACAGGAAGCAGAAGTAGTCGCACCCCACCACGTCGCGCAGCACACGGCCGGCCTGCTGCCACGACTCGGCGCTGACCCGCACCCAGACGTCGTCGTTGGGCTTGATCAGGCTGTCGATCAGGCCTTCGCCGAGTGCCGCGCGCAGCGCAGTGACGACTCCTTCGCGTAGGGCGTCGCCCGGCAATGCCAGCGGCGTGTCGTTAGGAGGCACGGTGTCGTTAGGAGGCACGGTGTCGTTAGGAGGCACGGTGTCACTCAACGGGGCCACCCCCGACCACGATCGGTGTGCGCTCGGCGGCAACGGTAGCCAGGTTCTTGTGACCTTCGCCGCGCCAGCGGGCGCCCATGTCTTCGTTCTTGATGCGCTGCTGCAGCAGCACGATTCCTTCGAGCAGGGCCTCGGGCCGCGGCGGGCAACCAGGCACGTAGATGTCGACCGGGATGATCTGGTCGACACCCTTGGTGACCGAGTAGCTGTCCCAGTAAGGGCCACCGCAGTTGGCGCATGAACCCATGCTGATGACGTACTTCGGCTCCGGCATCTGCTCGTAGAGGCGTTTGATGCTCGGGGCCATCTTGTCGGTGACGGTACCCGAGATGACCACCAGGTCGGCCTGGCGCGGGCTGGCGGGCAGCGGGATGACACCAAGGCGCATCACGTCGTAGCGGGGCGAGCCGAAGGCCGCACCCATTTCGATGGCGCAGCACGCGAGGCCCCACTGATACACCCAGAGGCTGTAGGCACGGCCCAGGTTGAACAGCGACGTGAGTGGTTTGGGCAAGCGCCCTTTGTCGACAAGGCCCATGTGGTTACACCCAGCGCAAGACGCCCTTGCGCCACGCGTACACGAGGCCAAGGAGCAGGACGAAGACGAAGATTCCCATCTCGACGAGGCCAAAGGCACCGTAGACCTCGAGTTGGGTGGCCCAAAGAACAATGAACACCGCTTCCACATCGAACACCACGAAGAGCAGGGCGAAGATGTAGTAGCGGACCTGGCTCTGCGACCAGCCGTCGCCCACAGGGTTGACGCCGCTCTCGTAGGCCATGTTCTTCTCCGCCGACGGCTTGTTGGGCCGCAGGATGGCGGAGATGCCCAGCAGCAGGCTGGCCAGCACGAGGGCGATGGCCGCGAACCAGACCACATTGAGGTAGTCGCGCAGGAAGTCAGACATCGGGCACGAAGCTACTACGCCACGTGAATCGCATCACAAACCCGGCGCCGAACCAACCTGGGCTGCGACCGGCGGCAGGGCTTGGGTGGCGTCGAGCCACCACGACATGCCGGATTCGATCTGCTCGCGCGTGACCCCGCCGGCGTAGAACGCACCCGACTTGGCCGCGGTGCCCTTCTTCTGGCGGGCGTCGGCCACGGCCTCGGCGAGATCGACGGCGAAACGATCCACGACACCGGGCTGGGTGTTCGGGCGGGTGATGCAGAAATGCACGGCCGGCGGCATCTGCAGGCCGTTCAGTCGCCAGCGCCGCGAGGCGAGGAAGTCGTTCACCAGGAAGATGTCGAGGCCGTTCTCGTCCGAGTCGCCCGCCGTGACGGTCGTGAAGGCGACGTTGAAAAACGGGTCGCCCAGCACGCACAACTCGGGCTGCGCTTCGATCACCGCCCGCAACGAGGCCGCGGTACGGAAGATGTCACCGGCGATGGCGAGGTAGCCCTCACGCCCCAAGGTCACCATCGCGGCCCACGCGGCAGCGATGATGCCGCCCGAACGCGAACCGCTCATGCCCGGTGACGTGTACAGCCCACCGGGCCAATCGGGCACGATGAAGTACTGCAGGCGCCGCAGTTCGGCCGTGCGATACAACAGCACGCTCGAGCCCTTGAGACCGAAGCCGTACTTGTGCGTGTCGGCGCTGATCGAGGTGACGCCTGGCAGACGGAAGTCGAACGTCGGCACCGGATACCCGAGATCCTGCCCCCAGGCCAGGATGAACCCACCGAGACAGCCATCGACGTGCAGGTTGATGCCGCGCTCCAGCGCGAGCGCCGCCATCTCGTCGATCGGGTCGATCAGGCCGTGCGGGTAGGTGCCGGCCGAGCCGACCAAGGCGACCGTGTTCTCGTCCACCAACGAACGCACGGAGTCCATGTCGGCGACGAACTGAGCGGTGACCGCCGCCTTGCGCAGCTCGATGCCGAAGTAGTGCGCGCCCTTGTCGAGCGCCGGGTGGGCCGTGATCGGCAGCACCACGTTGGGCTGGGTGATGCCGCGCTCGCGCCCCCACTCGCGGTAGACCAGCAGCGGATTCATCAGACTCTCGGTGCCGCCGCTCGTGAGCACACCGAACGGCTCGGGCGCGTGCAACATGTCGGCGGTCATCGCGATGATCTCGCCCTCGAAGCGCGTCGCGCTCGGGTACATGTCGCGCTGCAGCACGTTGGCATGGCTGTAGCTGCCGAACACCTCGTTGAGGAATGCGTAGTGCGCCTCGTCACCGCTGTAGATCGAACCGCTGACCTTGCCCTCGTGGTACGGCCCGTCCTCCACCTCCGCCATCACTTCGATCTCGGCGAGGATCTCCGCGCGCGGGCGGCCCTTCTCGGGGAAGCTGCGGGTGACCTGGAATCGGTCGGCGTAGGGGTACAGGCCCATGGTGGCTCCTTGTCGTGATGATCAGATCGTCGACAAGATGTCGGTCACGCGCCCACACTGCCAGACACGAGCCGCTGCCACCGACGGCAACCGTCAGCTGCAGACCTCGCAGAACCCCTCAGCGTGCTACACCTAACGATGTGACGAGATTCGACATCGAGGCGCTGGTGCAGCGCGTGCCCGGTTGGGAGAACCAGCGGATCGATCTTGCGCCGCTGCACGGCGGCATCACCAACACCAACTACGTCGCCACGGTGGCGGGCCAGCGCGCCGTGGTGCGCGTGCCCGGTGAGCGCACCGAACTGTTGGGTATCGACCGCGCCAACGAGGCCGAGGCCGCAGCGCGGGCCGCCGCCTTGGGCATCGGTCCGGCGGTGCTGGGCAAGTTGCCCGAGATCGGCACGCTCATCACGGCTCTGGTTCCGGGCCGGCACCTGGAGCCGACGCCGTTCACGAGTCGCCTGGCAGAGGTCGTCGCCTTGCTGCGCACGTTCCACGACAGCGGCCCGCTCCAGGGTGCGTTCCCGATCCATCGCGTCGTCGAGTGGCATGCCCGCGACGCGTCGGCGCATGGCGTCGTGCCGCCCACCTCTTACGGACGGTTGCACCAGCAGAGCCGACGCATCGAGGCAGCTTTCGCGGTGGCGCCACTGCCGACAATGCCCTGCCACAACGATCTGCTGCCCGGCAACGTCTTGTTCGACGAGGAAGGTGATCGGGTCTGGCTGCTCGACTTCGAGTACGCCGGCATGAACGATCGCTTCTTCGACCTCGGCAACCTCAGCGTCAACTGCGGCCTGGACAAAGCCGCCGATCGGGAGTTGTTGCGGCTCTACTTCGGCGAGGTCACCGCTTCACGATGGGCACGATTGCAACTGATGAAGGTGATGAGCGAGTTCCGCGAAGGGATGTGGGCGGTGGTGCAGCA
>JANONE010000569.1:0-4352 GCA_031420675.1 Ilumatobacteraceae bacterium
CGCAAGCAGGCCCGCCTCGGCGACACCACCGCGTTCGTAGGCTTAGACGATGATGGCCAGCCACGTGGCGTGCTCGGCAAAGGCGAACCCTATGAAAGACAGCTGCAGACGACGCAACTGCCGATCGCGCGCCACTCTCCAGATCACTTCTGCCCGGCCCGCCATCTGCTCAGTGTGGCAGACCGAGTGGTGCTGCCGTATCTGCACGATCGACCATTCGTGCTGTGGCAGAGATGCGGCGTGCCGGGTAGACGAGTGCCCGTCGAGTTCGTCGACCGTGACCGCGCACCCTCTCGCGGTTACGGTCTCGACAGGCTCAATGATCTGCACGACGATGGAGGGAGCACTCATGGTTGGTGGCGCACTGAGGATGGCCAGCATGGACGACCTCGACCTGCGAATGTCGGACGGGGTTCGTCCACTGTACGAGGCGGTGAAGGCCTTCATCCATGACGAGGTCGACCCCATCACCGAGGAGTTCCACCGGTTGGGCGAAGGCCGCGCCGAGCGTTGGAGCTGGGCCCCTGGGCAACTCGAGCTGCTGGAAGGTGCCAAGGCCAAGGCCCGAGCGCAGGGCCTGTGGAACTTCTTCCTGCCCGACGCCGAGACCGGCCATGGACTCAGCAACCTGGACTACGCATATATCGCCAACGAGTTGGGCAAGAACCGCCTGGCCTCAGAGTGCCTCAACTGCTCCGCACCCGACACCGGCAACATGGAAGTGCTCGAGCGGGTGGGTACGCCCGAGCAGAAGGCACAGTGGCTGGCGCCGCTCCTGCGCGGCGAGATTCGCTCCGCGTATGCGATGACCGAACCGGGCGTGATGAGCTCGGATGCGAAGCAGATCCAGACGTCGGCTGTGCTCGATGGCGACGAGTGGCTGATCAACGGCGAGAAGTTCTACATCTCCGGTGCCGGCGACCCACGGTGCAAGATCATGATCACGATGGTGCGCACCAACCCGGATGCGGACACCTACAAGCAGCAATCGCAGATCCTTGTACCGGTGGATGCGCCGGGCGTGGAGATCGTCGGTGGCATGCAGGTGTTCGGCTCCGACGATGCCCCGCACGGCCACATGCACATCCGCTTCACCGACGTGCGCGTGCCGAAGGCGAACGTGCTGTGGGGGGAGGGCCGTGGCTTCGAGATCTCGCAACTGCGCCTCGGGCCCGGTCGGATCCATCACTGCATGCGCTCCATCGGTGCCGCCGAACGAGCCATCGAGATGATGGTCGATCGTGGGCTCAGCCGCGAGGGCTTCGGCAAGCGGCTGGTCAACCTGGGAAAGAACATGGAAGTGATATCCCGTTCGCGCATCGAGGTGGAAGCAATGCGGCTGATGGTGCTGCGCGCGGCCAAGGCGATGGACACCTTGGGCAACGCGGAAGCCCGCGTGTGGGTGAGTGCAGTGAAGGCGATGGTGCCGGAGAAGTGCTGCGACATCATCGACGAGGCCATCCAGATGCATGGCGCGGCCGGCATCTCGCAATGGTTCCCGCTGGCCGAGATGTGGCACAGCCAGCGCACGTTGCGGCTGGCCGACGGCCCCGACGAGGTGCACCACCAGGTGGTGGCCCGCGCGGAGGTGAAGAACCGCGAGACCGACCGTGCGCATCGGTTTGGCGAGAGCCACCCCACGCGCGGTTCACTGTTCACCGGCCCGTGAGGCCTCGGGCTGCGACCGCGGGCCGGAAACGGGGCGGGAGCTCACGCCTGCCGGCACCCGTGTTGGGTCTCGCTGTCATTGCCATCATGTTCTTCGCGCTGCCACTCGTCGGTTTGTTGTGGCGGGCGCCCTGGTCGAACGCCTGGGTGTACCTCAGCGACCACAACGCCCGCACCGCGTTGCGACTGTCGTTGATCTGTTCCTTGTGGGCCACGGCACTCTCGGTCGTGTTCGGGGTGCCGTTGGCCTGGCTGCTGGCGCGGGTCGCTTTCCGTGGCCGCAGCGTCGTGCGGGCGCTGTGCACCCTGTCGATGGTGTTGCCACCTGTGGTCGGTGGAATCGCCTTGTTCTTCGCGCTGGGTCGGCGGGGATTGTTGGGTCAGTGGCTCGATCGCTGGTTCGACATCCAATTGCCGTTCACCACCGCCGCCGTCGTGGTGGCGCAGACGTTCGTCGCGATGCCGTTCCTCGTGATCACCGTCGAAGCCGCACTTCGTCAGCTCGACCTCGGTGCGGAGGATGCCTCGCGCACCCTCGGTGCGTCACGGTGGTACACGTTCCGCCGGGTCACGCTGCCCGCCATCCGTCCTGCCCTGGCGGCGGGTGCCGTACTGGCGTGGGCGCGTGCCTTGGGCGAGTTCGGAGCCACGATCACGTTCGCCGGCAACTTCCCGGGTACCACGCAAACGATGCCACTGTTCGTCTACCTGGCCCGTGAAGCGAACCCGGAGCAATCGATCATGCTGTCGTTGCTGCTCATCGCCATCTCGTTCGCAGTGTTGGTCGGCTTGCGTGACAGATGGTTCGGCCGCGGGAACGCAACCCGACAATCGACACTGGCATGAGCCTGTCGGCGTCGATCCTTCTCGGGCTCGGAACGCTCGAGCTGGAGGTCGAGCTCGACGTGCGCGCGGGTGAGCTACTGGCGCTCCTCGGCCCGAACGGCGCCGGCAAGAGCACGGTGCTTCGTTGCCTCGCCGGTCTCGCCCCGATCGATGCCGGCCACATCACCCTTGACGAGACGGTCCTCGACGATCCGGTCGCCGACGTCTTCGTCGAACCCGAGGCCCGGTCCGTCGGCTTCGTCTTCCAGAACTATGTCCTGTTCGAACACATGACGGTGCTCGAGAACGTCGCCTATGGGCTGCGCGCCCGCGGTACGCCGAAGGCCGTAGCCCGCCGGAGTGCAGCGAACTGGATTGAGCGGGTCGGGTTGACGGAGTACGCCCACCAACGCCCGCAGGCACTTTCCGGCGGCCAGGCGCAGCGCGCTGCGCTTGCCCGTGCCCTGGCCACCGACCCGCGCCTGCTGCTGCTCGACGAGCCGCTCGCAGCGCTCGACGCGGGCACACGCAGCACTGTTCGGCGCGACCTGCGACGCCACCTCGCGACGTTCGACGGCGTGCGCATCCTCGTCACTCACGATCCCGTCGACGCCTATGCACTCGCTGATCGCGTCGCCATTCTCGACGCCGGTCGCATCGTGCAGACGGGCACGCTCGCCGAAGTGACGGCGCACCCTCGCTCGCGCTATGTCGCCGATCTGGTCGGCGTCAACCTGGTCGCCGGCACCATCGGCGGGGGGGTGCTCACCACCGCCGGCGGCGCTCAGGTGGTGATCGCGGAGGATCTGACGGGGCCTTCGTTCGCTGTTATCCGCCCGCACTCGATCGTGTTGGTTCGCGACGCGCCGACCGGATCAAGTGTGCGCAACACGTGGAGCGGTGTCGTCGGCGACATCGACCACCTGGGCGAACGCGTCCGTGTGGGGATGGACGGAGTGCTGCCACTGACGGCCGAGATCACGGTCGCAGCGCTGGAGGCGCTGCAACTGCGGCCCGGTGACGAGATCCACGCGTCGGTGAAGGCAACCGACATCGAGGTCTACCCGGCGTAGTCGCCAACCGCTCGGTGCCCGACGCCGGGCCGCCGGACGCCAGGCCGGAGGCTTCGATATGGTTCGGCAGTTGAGTGGATGGAAGGAACGACCGATGCCCGAGATCGAACGGAGCGAGGCGGAGTGGCGTGAGACCCTCTCGCCCGCCCAATACGAAGTACTCCGCCAAGCGGGAACGGAGCGTGCATGGACCGGCAAGTACGTCGACGAGCATGCCGACGGCACGTACCGCTGTGCGGCGTGTGGTGCCGAACTGTTCGACTCGGCCGCCAAGTTCGAATCGGGGAGCGGCTGGCCGAGCTTCTACCATACGAAAGCAGCCGATGCAGTCGACTTGATCACCGATCACACCTACGGCATGGTCCGCACCGAAGTGCGCTGTCGTCGGTGCGGATCGCACCTCGGCCACCTCTTTCCTGACGGCCCCGCCCCGACCGGGCAGCGTTACTGTCTGAACAGCCTCTCCCTAGATCTGGTCGCCGAGCCCGCTGCCGATTGACGACCTGCGGCCCGACGGTGCATCGCTGACCACCACTTTGTGGGCGTCGAGAAGAAGGTGTTTGCAGCCGGCCGCCGAGGGGTAGAGGGTGGCCTCAGCGCCGTTACCGCAGCTATGTTGCACTCGCGCCCGACGTGACGGCGAGGTGCACGGGAACGAAGCTGAACACCACGAAAACGGAGGCTCGAGATGGACTCGAATGGCAAACACGTCCTCACCGCGGCGGTCATCGCCGACGGCACGATCGTCGTCGCCGGTGACATCGACATGGCAGGCGGTCCGCTCCT
>JANONE010000570.1:0-11655 GCA_031420675.1 Ilumatobacteraceae bacterium
ATCGGGTCGTCGCGCCAGCTGCGCTCGGTGGCCTCGGGGGCCATGTTGATCCGGAACCGAAACTCGTCGGGCAGACCGAGAACGGCCAGACGACGAATGTGCGGCCGCGCACTGGTGATGACCTTGTCGGTTATGCGCTCCAGCAAACCGGCAGAGGTCGCGACTGCCAGGAACTCCTGCGCGGTGATGACCTGCCCCGTGCGGTGCACCCACCGCGCCAGCAGTTCGGCCCCGACGATCTGCCCAGTGGTCGCATCGATCTCGGGCTGGAAGAAAGCGACGATCTCGCCATCGTCGATTGCTCGCCGCAGCGCTTGCTCGCCCTCCAAACGAGAGACCATCTCCTGCTGCATCAAGCCGTCGAACAGCTCGACACGGTTACGGCCGGCGCCCTTGGCGCGATAGAGCGCCGCATTCGCGTGGCGCAACAGCTCGCTGGCTGCGTTGCCATGCTGAGGTGACGTGGCAACGCCGATGCTCACCGACGACGGCACCTCGCGCCCTTCCGCATACACCGGTTGCGCGAGCACCCCGACCAGACGGTTGGCGATGATCGCCGTGCCGCCCATGTCGAGGCCCGGCAGCACGACCACGAACTCGTCGCCACCCATGCGACCGGCGATCGCGCCGGGCTCGAGGCTGCGCAACAGCCGATCGGCGACGATGCTGATGAAGCGATCGCCACCGCGATGGCCGAGCGCATCGTTGATCGCCTTGAAGCGGTCGAGGTCACAGAAGAGCAACCCCACCGGGTGCTGGTCGTCCGAGGTGGCCAGGACCTGATCGAGCAGTTCCAATGTGCCGCGCCGGTTGTACAGGCCGGTCAGCGGATCGTGTGTGGCTTGATGGGCGAGCCGCTTGTTGGTGGACGCGAGTTGATCGTTGACCCCCGTGAGCTCGCTGCGTTCGTGTGCCAGATCGCGCAGCAGCCGCTCACTGCGCCACTGCAGCCGGATGGCATCGAGGGTGCTGCGACTGACGACGTGATGCAACAGGACGAGCGCCAAGCCGAAGAACACGGCGACAACCCCCAGGCCGCGCAGGCGTGAGTCGTCGGCGCGCAGGAGCGACCACGCAGAGACCGAGACGAGCGGGATCAAGAACGACAGGTACAGGTCGCGTCGACCAGCGGTGACGATGCACCCGACCGCGCTCGCTGTGCTGGGGAACAGGGTGAACAGCAGCACAACCTCCACGGAACTGTCACCTGCCACCCACGGACACATCCCGAACAGGGTGCCGATGGCGGCGAAGGCGAGCGCGATGAGCACGTGCGTGGAACGCGGCGTGCCGTTGCTGCCGCCGCGCATGTAGTAGCGATACATCGCGCACAGCGTGAGCGCAGTGCTGGACACGGCCGCGATGACCCACCAGCGCAGGCGAGCGCCCTGCGCATCCTCGCTCAACAGCGAGCTGATGAGCAGCGTGAACGGCAGCATCAGGAACAGGGCGGGAGCGAGGTTGGCGGCGACCATCGCGAGCGCCCGCTCGCGAACGAAGGAGCGACTGGCTTCCTCCGTCTGGTCAACCTTTGGCTCCGCCACGTTTGCAGCCCCCTTCGCGCGCGCCCATTGCGCACACGTCCGGAAGTGTCTTCGGCAGTTCTTGGTCAACACTTTACGTGGCATTTTCGCATCGCCGAGGGTTCACTCAGAAACGCTGCAACCGCCGCCACAGTCCCCCTGCGAGCGGGGATACTGGGAACGATGCGTGGTCGCTTCGCTCCGTCGCCCACCGGGCCGCTGCATCTGGGCAACCTGCGCACCGCGTTGGTCTCGTGGTTGCACGCGCGCGTCGCTGGTGGCAGTTGGTGGGTGCGCATGGAGGACCTGGATCGAGTGACCTCCTCGGCCGATCATGAAGCCGATCAGTTGCAGTCGTTGGCGGCACTGGGCATGCGCCCGGATGCGCCGGTCGTGCGCCAATCGCAACGGTTCCACCTGTACCGCGACGCCATCGCATCGCTCCGCGAGCAGGGCCGGGTGTACGAGTGCTTCTGCACTCGCCGCGAGATACGTGAGGCAGCACAGGCACCCCACGGCGAACTGCCGGAGGGCGCCTACCCAGGCACCTGCCGCGATCTCGGTGCCGAACATCGCCGCGCACTGATCGCGGACGGTCGGCAACCTGCACTGCGCCTGCGCGCCGATGGCGAACGGTTCGTGGTGCACGATCTCATCGCCGGCGCTTACGAGGGCGGGGTCGACGACGTCGTGCTACAACGCAACGACGGTGTACCGGCTTACAACTTGGCGGTCGTCGTCGACGACGCAGTGCAGGGCATCACTCACGTCGTGCGTGGCGACGACCTGCTCAGCAGCACTCCTCGCCAACGTCTCCTGCAACAGCTGCTCGGGTTGCCCGAGCCTGCGTACGCGCACGTACCGATGGTGCTGGCGCCCGATGGCACTCGACTCGCCAAGCGCCATGGTGCCGTCACGCTGCATGACCTGGCGGCGCGAGGGGTGGGGCCCGAGCACGTGCTGGCTCGGCTCGGTGCGAGCCTTGGGTTGTGCGCGGCCGACGAGCGTGTCACAGCCGCCGATCTCGCCGAAGGTTTCCAGCTCGACGCAGTGCCTCGCACTCCCTGGTCGCTCACCGCCGCCGATCTCTGACACGATCGCATCATGACCGATCAGTTCGACGACCTGCAGCAGATCTTCGGCTACCAGGGTGCGATCGACGAACGCGAAGGGGTTCGCGAGCTGGGTTCTGCCGTTGGGTCCGCCGTTGGGTCCGCCGTGCGGAGTGAGGTGTTGATCGTTCCGTTCTGGACGACAGGCTTCTGCGCGACGGTCATTCGCGCGGCCGAAGCCGTTGGCGCCTTCGAGCCGCAACTCGACGACCCGGTACCCGGGCACGAGGTGTCGCTGGCCGTCATCAGCCCGCGACTGTTCGAGCGGGTGGAGATCGACCTCGGTGTGCGGATCTGGCCGCAGCTGCAGACGGTGTGGCCGTACATCGACTACCACGGGCTGCGCGACGTTTTCGTCATTCGCTACGCGATGGGCGAGCAGGAGCACCTGCGGATGCACCACGACATCGCGCAGGTTTCGGCCTCGGCGAAGCTCAACGACGGGTACGAGGGGGCTGCTCTCGACTTCCCCCGCCAGGGCATCGACAACGAGTCGGCGACCGTCGGCGAGCTGGTCGTCTGGCCCTCACTGGTCACCCATCCACACCAAGCGACGCCGCTGCGCAATGGCGTCAAGTACGGGCTCACCATCTGGTTCGAGCTGCCCTCTTTCTAAGGCCCACCTTGGCTAGCCTTGTGTGTACCAACGTCTCTCCCCCCAGGGCCCCAACACAATGACTTCGCTGCGAACCGGTATCACTTGGCTGTGCCTCACTGGCGTGCTCGCGGGCTTGTCGTCGTGCTCGCAGACGTCCAGCGCCGATGCGCCTGCATCGACGGCGGTCACCACGACCACCACCATGCCGGCAGCTACCACCACGGCGGCGCCCACCACCACGGCGGCCCCCACCACCACCACCACCACCACCGCGGCGCCGCCCACCACGGAACCGACCACCACGGAACCGACCACCACCACGGTGGCCCCCAACGTCGAAGTCGTCGGGCCTTCGCCGGCCCCCATCGTGGCGGTCGGCCAGCGCAATGGCCCCGACACCGTGGCGCTGCAGGATCGCCTCACCCAGCTCGGCTTCTGGACCGGCCTCAGCGACGGCCTGTACGGCTTCGCAACCACCCAATCGGTGATGGCCTTCCAGAAGTACATCGGGCTGCCGGCCACCGGCAAGGTCGACGACACCACCGCGCAGTACCTCACGGCCTACGGCGACAAAGCTCATGGCCTGGCCGACAGCGGCACCCTCGTCGAGATCGACAAGCTGAAGCAGCTGCTGTTCATCATCGTCGATGGCAAGACGTTGTGGACCTTCAACACCTCCACCGGCAGTGGCATCCCCTACGAAACGGTCAACAAGAAAGACCCCACCAAGATCGAGAAGGGCGACTCCATCACCCCCAACGGCCTGTGGAAGGTGACGCGGGAGCGCGCCGACGGTTGGTGGGAGGGCGATCTCGGCAAGATCTACAGGCCGAAATATTTTGTAGGTGGTATCGCCATTCACGGCATGACCAGCGTTCCCAACTATCCCGCCTCGCACGGCTGCGTGCGGGTCAGTACGCAGGCGATGGATTTCATCTGGGACAGTGGGTTGGTGCCGGTGGGCACCCCCGTCTGGGTTCACGAGTAAGTCCTTGCTCCCCCAGGTCGGAGACGTCGCACCCTGGGCCGACCCCGAGGTCGTCTCGCTCCGGCGCCTTCCCATGCACGTGCCGCTCCCGGCCGATGGGCTCGGGCGCGACCGTCGCAGCCTGAACGGGAAATGGCTGTTCCGGCTGTTCGATTCGCCGTCCGCCGTGCCCGCCAACGCAGTCACCGGTGCCACCCCGCTCCCGAGCAGCGAGTCGCACAGCAGCCGCTGGCGGCGCGTGGCCGTGCCCGGCAACTGGACGGTGCAGGACGTCGGCGACCCGCCCCACTACACCAACGTCCAGATGCCGTTCCCCGGGCCCCCGCCGCGGCTGCCCGAACACAACCCCACCGGCGTCTACCGCCGGCAGTTCCGGGTGCCCACCGGTTGGCGCTCACACCAGTTGGTGCTGCACGTCGGTGGTGCGGAGAGCGTCCATGCGGTGTGGGTCAACGGCCACTTCGCCGGCTATGGCACCGACAGCCGGTTGCCCAGCGAGTACGACATCACCGCCTGCGCCCGGCCCGGCACCAACGAGGTGGCCATCGTCGTGGCGCGCTACAGCGCGCTGAGCTACGTGGAGGACCAGGACCAGTGGTGGATGGCCGGCCTGCACCGCGAGGTGTTCGTCGAGGCTCGCACGGCCGCCCACCTCGCCGACGCCGTGTGCGACGCCGATCTGCACCTGGCCGACGGCACCGGTGTGCTGCGGGTGGCGGCGACGGTGGGTTGGGGCGGCGAGCCGCTGCCCGGGCATCGGGTGCGCGTCACGATCGTGGGTCCCGGCGGCAAGAGAGTCGGCCCCGCGCGCGACTCGGTGTCGGTGCAACCGGTGCCGCGCCGGTTCGCGCTGCCATACCTGTTCGAGGGTTTCGTCACCCGTCACGAGTTCGCCGTGCCCAACGTGCAGCCGTGGTCGGCCGAGTCGCCGACGCGTTACGAGGTGCGGGTCGAGCTGTTGGACGCCGACGGCGGCGTGCTGGACCGCACCCATCAGCTCGTCGGATTTCGTCACGTGGAGATCCGCCAACGGCAGCTGCTGGTCAACAACCAGCCGGTGTGGATCTTCGGCGTCAACCGCCACGATCATCACCCCGAGCGTGGTAAGGCGGTGACGGTCGCCGACATGCGCGCCGATCTGGTCACGATGCGCCGGCACAACATCACGGCCGTGCGCACATCGCACTACCCCAATGGCAGTGCGTTCTACGACCTCTGCGACGAGCTGGGCATGTACGTCGTCGACGAAGCCAACATCGAGAGCCACGCCTACAACACCAGTCTGTGTCACGACCCACGGTGGCTGAGCGCATGGCTGGCCCGTGGCAGTCGGATGGTGCAGCGCGACCGCAACCACCCCAGCGTCATCCTCTGGAGCCTCGGTAACGAGAGCGGCTACGGCGAGAACCACGACGCGCTGGCCGGCTGGATCCGCCGTGCCGACCCCAGCCGTCCGCTGCACTACGAGGGCGCTGTCTTCCACGCCGGGTGGGTGCACGGCGGTCTCGCCGCGTCCGACATCGTCTGCCCGATGTATTCCACGATCGACGCGATACGCCGCTACGGCGAAACCGGCGAAGGCACCAGGCCGCTCATCCTGTGCGAGTACAGCCACGCGATGGGCAACAGCAACGGCTCGCTCGCCGACTACTGGGCGGTCATCACCACCACGCCCGGCTTGCAGGGCGGCTTCCTGTGGGAGTGGAAGGATCACGGCATACGCCAGTTGCTGCCCGATGGCACCGCCCGCCTCGCCTACGGCGGCCAGTTCGGCGACGAGCCGCACGACGGCAACTTCGTGGCCGACGGCCTGGTGGACAGCTACGGCGAGCCACACCCGGCGATGCGCGAGGTGGCCTGGGTCTATCGTCCGGTCACCGTCACCACCGGGCGCGGCGGGCGCCAACGACCGCGCAGGCTGCGCATCAGCAACCGTCAATCATTCACCGGCCTCGACTGGCTGCGTGCCGACTGGCAGCTGTTGGTCGACGGCGAAGTGGTCGCCAATGGCCGCCTCGCGCTGCCCGCGGTGGCACCGCATTCGTCGGTCGACGTGGCGCTGCCCTGCGAAGTGCCCGAGGGCGACGGCGAGGTGCACCTCACTGTCCGCTTCACCGTCGGCTCCACGACTGTCGCCGCCTCGCCGTGGGCACCCAAGGGCCATCTCGTCGCCTGGGATCAGGTCCTGCTGCGAGCCGCCGCCAAGGGCCGCCGGGTCGCGGTGTCGGCTCAGCGCTCGTCCAGCACCGTTGCCTCCCGCGATGTCGATCGCGTGCTGTCACACCCGGTCGGCCTCACCCTGTGGCGCGCCCCGGTCGACAACGACGGCTTCAAGCTGATGCCCGAGCTCGCCACACGCCTCGGCGTGGGCGGCCAAGCCTTGCGCCGGTGGCAGGAAGCCGGAGTGGATCACCTGGCGCCGGAACAACTGGTGCAGCACCGCAGTGAACGTAGCGACGTAGCCGGCGGCGTCGAGTACCGGCACACGGTCGTCGTTCCCGATTCGCTCACCGACCTCCCTCGCGTGGGCGTGCAGTTCGCGCTGCCGGGCCGCTTCCGGCAACTGCGCTGGTTCGGTTGCGGGCCACACGAGAACTACCCCGATCGCAACTCGGGCGCGCCATTGGGCATCTGGAGCGGCACTCCTGACGAGTCGCCCTACCTGGTACCGCAGGAGTTCGGTCTCCGCACCGACTGCCGCTGGTTCGAGTGCGTCGATCCCGTGAAGGGCGAGACGCTGCGCATCGATGTGCTGCAAGCCGTTCATCCAGCACGTCGCGCGCCGCACGTGCCCGCTCTGCATTGCTCGGCCACCCACTTCACCGCCGACGATCTGTACCTGGCCGCCACGGCCACCGAGCTACACCCGCGACGCGAACTGATCGTGCATCTCGATGTGGCCCATCGCGGCCTGGGCACCGCCAGCTGCGGGCCGGACGTGCTGCCGCAGTACCGATTGCCGGCGGGTCGCTACCGCTTCGCGTACCGGCTCAGCCTGGTGCGCGCGCAACCCACCAGATCGCGCAAGTAGCGATCCAGCAGCGCGGGCTGGAGAATCGTGGCCGAGTCACTCGGCACGGCGGACTCTCAGGTGATGATCGGCCGCGTTGCGGCAGGTGCCGGTGGCCAGATCGAAGCGCCAGCCGTGCAGCGTGCACACGAACTGGTCGCCGTCGATCTCGCCGAAGACCTTCAGATCCGCCTGGCGGTGAGGGCAGGTGCGCTCGATGACCCAACCGTCGAGCTGGAATTCCTCCTGAGCGAGGCCACCACGATCGGGGTCGTGCTTGCGCAGCGCCTCCGCCTCGGCGCGACGCAGGCGCTTGACCGACAGCGACTTGAAGAAGTTGTACAAGTACTCGTTGAACGGGCCGGCGCGCCAGGCCGTGAACCGACACGACAGGAACAACGCATTGCTCCAGTCGTTGGCCCGCTGAGCGACGACCGACTCCACCAGCTCGCGTTGGATGCTGAACCGGAATGAGTACGGCTCTCCGTACCACTCGCGCACTTCCCGATTCGGGAAGTCAAGCGCAATCGCCACGCCGTCGCCCGGCGTGCCGATCTCTGATGACGTGTCGCCGGCGTGCAGTACGCACACATCGCCGATCGCATCGCACAGCGTGGGCGCCATGGCCATCAGCGGTTCCCACCACGCCTTCAGTGTGGCCAGCAGGTCGGGGGTGGGTGCGTGCCACGTGGACCGCATCAGCTCCAGCCACGGCATCCAATCGGCCTGATAGCGACGCAGGTAGGCCTCCTTTTCGGAGAAGATCGCGTCCACTTCGGCCTGCGGCAACGGGTGGGTGATCGCGAACGCACCGTCGCCGTTCTCGTCCGCGGCGGTGAACTCGATCTCGGTACCGGGGATCGCGAGGATGCCGTCGTGGCCGGCTGCTGCCAGGAGCGCCATGAAGCTGCGCTGGTCGGGGAAGATGCTGAGCTCGTCGCCCGTGATCACGTTGGCGAACCACAGCTCGGGGTCGAGGAAGGCCGGCGGCCCGGCGCTGGGCACCACCGCTCGCGCATCGATAGCCTCCACGTATCGCATCGCGCGGGTGAACTGTGCATCCACCTTGGCATCGACCAGTTCCCGCATGCGTTCGGGTGTCTCGTCGTACACCATCGGGTACCAGATGGCGCCGCTGTACTGCACCCAGTGAAGGTCGACAGGGCCATGCGCGCTCAGCGTTTCGAGGTCGCTGGTGCGGCAGTCGTTCTGATTCACCAAGCGGGCCGTGCCATCGCTGATCACCAGCGCCGAGTCGCCGCCGGGACCGTCGGTGATACTGACTTCGCAGTGAATCGTGATGCGCAGGTGGGGGCCGAGCGCCATCTCCTCACGGTCGACCGTACGGATGACGTTGTTGAAGCCGAGGCGGCGCATGATGCGCTCGAGCTCGCGGGTGGGGTAGCCCGGGATGATCACCTTGGTGCCCTTGTTCATGTTCGCCGCCAACCACTCCTCATCGAGGTGGTCGGCGTGGATGTGCGAGATGTAGAGGTAGTCCGGGTTGCAGATCCGGTACATCAGCTCCGGTGAGAGCTGGTCGTTTCGTGGGAAGACGAACCACGAACCGAAGAACTTCGGGAGAAACCATGGGTCGCAGCAGATCGACCCATCGACGGTGTCGACAAGGATCCCTGCGTGGCCGATCGAGGTCGCACGCACGTGATGGAGGCTAGCCAGCTGCGCGCGTGCACCGAAGTTGGGCGGACCACGGTCCCTACGCCGCCTGCGCGGGGCCAGTGACGCGTGGGCTCAGGCGACCGGGGCGTCGGTGAACTGCTGGCCGCCGCGCGACACGTGCTCGGTCCAGGTGCCCCCGTCCCAGTAGCGCAGTTCGAAGCGGCCGGCTGGGTCGGCGTACCAACCGGCGGGCACTGCCGGGGCAGCGGCCGGGGCGGGCGTGTAGGCCGGGGCGGGCGTGTAGGCCGGGGCCGGCTGGTAGCTGGGCACAGGGCTGGTGTCGGCGATGGGGGCCAGCGGCGCGGCGGGCTCGGGGGCGACGGCCCAGCCGGCGGGCTCGGCCACGTGCGGCGCCGGCTCGTACGCCGGGATGGCGGGCGGTGTGGCGACCTCGCCCGTCGACTCGGCGCCGGCTTCGGAGCCGGCCGCAACGTCGCGGCTGAGGAAGGCAGTGACGTCGCCACCAGTGGGAACGATGCTCACGACCGACCAACCCTCGGCCGACTTCTCGGTGAGCTTGGCGGCGAGTGCGGCAGGATCGTAGGAGGAGGTGCTGATGGAGGCGAATTCGGCGGACATGGGTGCACACAGTAGCGCGCTCGTCAAGCCCCCGACCACGGTGGCCCGCAGTCAGGCTGGGAGGACGAGAGCGTGCACGTCGGTGCCGTCGGGGACACCGTCGAAAACGAGGGCGCCATCGCGCAAAGCGAGAAGGCGCTGTACCCGGTGCACGAACGCCAACTCGTGTGTCGCAACCAGCAACGTGGCACCTGCAGCGGCAGCTTCGTCGAGCAGTTCCAGCAACGCGTTCTTCCCGGCCTCGTCGAGTCCGACGAAGGGTTCGTCGACCAACATCACCTCGAACGGACGCACCAGCGCGAGCGCGATTGCCGCCTTCTGCCGCAAGCCACGGCTGAAGGTGGTGGGGATGTCGTCGCGGCGATCGGCGAGTTGCAGCCGGCCGAGGAGCGACTCGGCCTTCTCGGCCCACTGGGCAACACCGTGCAGCCGGGCGACGTACTCGAGGTGCTCCCACAGCGACAGGTCGTCGTAGAAGGTCGGCGTATCGCTGAGCCAGCTCAGCGCCGTGCGTGCACCCGGACTGCCGGCGATGTGGCCGGCGATGTGTGCCTCGCCGCCGCTGTTGTCCAGCAGGCCGGCGGCCATGCGGAGCAGCGTGGTCTTGCCGCTGCCGTTGTGGCCGACGAGGGCGACGTGCTGGCCCTGGGGAACCTCCAGATCCAGTGGCATCAACGCCGGCCGATCGCCGTAGTCCTTGCTGAGTTGGTGCATGCTGAGGGCGGCGGTCATGCCGGGCTCCTTTGTTGGCGTTGCGCCGCCTTCTGGCTGGCGGTCTGGGCGCGGCCCTGGTCCATGAACTCGCGGATCTTGCGGCGCAACCGGTCGCGGATCTTCACCCAGTAGCACACGATCCCGATCACCAGCAGCGAGCCGATCGCGCCGCGTATGGCGCCCCCCACCAACGACTCGCCGTTGCGCAGCGCTGCACGCGCGAGCAACACCGTGCAGGTGCCGAGGGTGCTGACCACCAGCGGCCACAGCAGGCGCAGGGTGGTACTGAACCCGGCCATCTCCGGCGGGATGAACGCCTGCTGCTTCACCGAGCTGAACGGGTCGGGTGCGTCGCGCACGATGCTGACGATGCCACCCGACACACCGCCCAGCAGCGTGGGGAGCGCGAGGATGAGCGAGGGGACGACGGCGCGGGTGCTGGCGCCGAGGGTGAGCACCGCTGTTGCAGCAGTGACGAGCGAGAGCGGCACCAGCGCCACCAGCGGCGCGGCCAGGTGACGGGCCATCAGCTCTCCGCGCTCCACCGGGTAGCTGTCGTTGTAGTCCGGCTGATCGACCTCTTGCGACAGCGGCTCCATCACTTCCAGCCCGAGCACGAAGCCCAGCAGCGCCGAGCCGAGAATGGCGGGCGTGGTGCCGCGCACGGTGGCGCCCTGCAGCACGCCGATGGCGCCGGCGAGCGCGGCGAGGCGCACGACACGAGTGCCCGGGAAGCGCAGCAGACCGTGCCAACCCCGCCGCCAGACGGTGGTGTTGAAGCCGGGATTGTGTGCCGGGCGCAGTCGCAACCAGGGGTGGCGGCGAGCGTGCTCCTGGTTCAGTTGTCGGCGCAGCAGGATGACGGTGCGCAGGTCTTGCATGGTGACAGCGAAGCGCAGTTGTGCCACGAGCGCGCTCCGGCGGGCGAGGGCTTCCAGTGAGATGCGACGCAGCAGCGTGAAGCCCATGATCACCGCGCCGAGGGCAACACCGACGGCGACGAGATCGGTCGGGTGTTGCCGCCAACCCCACAGGCCGAGGCTGCCGACGAGGTCGGCCGGGCCGGGAATGCTGCGGGCGACGGCGACGGATTGCCATGCGACGGCGACGACTCCGGCAGCGGTGGCGATCCAGCGGGGTAGCCGCAGGGTGTGCGCGAGCAGAGCGGAGCCGGCCCACACCAACGCGGTCGTGCCGCCGTAGAGGGCGCCGCCTGCCGCCCAGGACAAGAGCGACCCGGGCATGCGCCGGCCGGCGAGTTGGCCGACAATGGCGCCGGCGGTGGCGCCCATGAACACCGCACCGCGCACGCGCTGCGTCGCCGGCCGCAGCAACGCGCGACGACGGTCGACCGGCGACAGCATCACGTGCACGACGTCGGCCGCCTCCAGTGCGATCGGGCCACCTTGCGAGCCGCCCCGCAGGCCGGCGAGCAGCGCCAGGCAGACCAA
>JANONE010000571.1:0-2708 GCA_031420675.1 Ilumatobacteraceae bacterium
CCCTGCCCCACGTCCCCCCTTATGGCCCACCCTTTTCGACGTTGGCGGTCCCGTTTTTCACCGCCAATCCGTGGGGTTAAGCCCCCCCGGGGTTGCGTGAACCCACTCCGACGGCAACGTGCCACTCGGACCGACCACCACGGACTCGGACCGACCACCACGGACTCGGAGCTCGCGGGGCTCGGGTCAGCGGCCGAGGAGGTCTTCTTTCCAGGCTCGGAAGCGGTGGTGGGTGGTGCCGCTGGGGCCGGCACCTGCTCCGTTGATCTCGGCGCCGTGTTCGTCGTGGGTCTCGGGGCACAGGCGGTATGTGTGCTGCACGGCCACGTCGTCGGCGGCGACGGCCAGGTAGCGGGCATCGCCGACGGCCGGGCCGGCACGCCAGAGCAACCAGCGACCGACGCGGCGCTTGTACTCGGCCGGCGGCGCATCGGGAAGGTCGGCGCCGAGCACCAGCAGCTCGGGCGGCGCCTGCACCCAGGCCGACGCGACGATGTTGCGATCGCGCGTGGGGGTGTCGGGAAGCTCGGCGGTGTGAACGGGCGTGTGGTCGGCGGGGCGTCGGTCGTAGCGCAGCGGCTCACCAGCCACGGTCGACCCACTCCTGCAGGTGTGGCCGCTCGGCCCCGATGCTGGTGCTGACGCCGTGACCGGGCATCACGATCGTCGCCGCCGGCAAGGTGAGCAAACGATTGTCGATCGAGTCGATGATCGTGGCGAAGTTGCCGCCTTCGGACTTGGTGTTGCCGGGCCCGCCCGGGAAAAGGGTGTCGCCGGTGAACACCAGCGGCGCACCTTCCACGAGGAAGCTCACCGAGCCGGGGGTATGGCCGGGGTTGTGGATCGCGTGCAAGCGCAGGCGACCGACCTCGATGATCTCGGCATCGTCGATGAACACGTCGTACCCGACATCCTTGAGCATGGCCGCATCGGCGCTCATCACGCCCACCTCGTAGCCGGCCTCGCGCATGGCGGGCACCGCCTGGATGTGGTCCCAGTGACCGTGCGTCTCCAACACCCGGCTCACGCCGAGGCGCTGGCACAGCTGCAGCAGTTGCTCGTGCTCGTTGGCGGCGTCGATAAGCACGGCCGCGCCCGTCTCGCGGCAGCGCAGCACGAACACGTTGTTGGCGTAGGGCCCCACCACCACTCGGTGGATCTCCAGCCTGCCGTCGGCCCAATGCAGCGTCGTCATGCCGTCAACCTACTTCGCTCCTCAGTTTCCTGCGATGGGCGTCGTCACCCATTAGGTTGGCCGCGTGATCGACGACACCGACCCGACGCTGTGGAGCGCGAGCGATCAGGCGAGTGCGATTCGGGAACGCACGCTGGGCAGCGAGGAGCTGCTCGACCTGTTCCTCGCGCGGATCGAGCGCGTGAACCCAAGCGTGAACGCCGTCTGCACGCTGCTCGACGAGCGTGCTCGCGTGCGCTGCTGGGAGGCCGATTCGGCGACGGCGAATGGCGAGAACTGGGGTCCGCTGCACGGTTTGCCGATCACGATCAAGGACGCCATCGCAACCGCCGGCATGCGCTCCACGGGTGGCTCGCGGGCGTTGCAGAACCACATCCCTGAAACGGATGCGCCCGCCGTCGCCGCCTTGAAGGCCGCCGGCGCGGTCGTGTTCGGCAAGACCAACCTGCCCGAGTGGTCTGGCGACTGGCAGAGCTTCAACGAGATGTTCGGCACGACCAACAACCCGTGGGATCTCACCCGTACGCCGGGTGGTTCGTCGGGCGGCGCGGCGGCGGCTGTCGCCTGTGGCATGACCAGCTTCGAGCTCGGCACCGACATCGGCGGGTCCGTCCGCGTGCCGTCGGCCTTCTGTGGGGTGTGGGGTCACAAGCCCAGCTTCGGCATCATCCCCACGCTCGGTTACCTCGACGAGCCCAACGGCGGCGACACCGAGAGCGATGTCAACACGTTCGGTCCCATCGCCCGCAGCGCAGCCGACCTGCGCCTGTTGCTCGATGTGCTCGCCCGGCCGACAGCCGACAGAGCCGACGCATGGCGGGTGGACCTGCCCGAGCCGACGGTCACTTCGCCCGGCGGTCTGCGGGTGGCGGCCTGGTTCGACGAGCCCGAACTGGAGGTCGATGCAGGCATGGCAGCGGTGTTGCACCGGGCAGCCGACGCCTTGCAGGCTGCGGGGGCGATCGTCGATCGACAGGCCAGGCCCGACGTCGACGTAAGTAGCGTCTGGCGCCTCGGGGCGCGGCTGATCGGCGCGGCGCTGTCGGTCGGCGACGACGCCGACCGCGGGCTCACACATCGGGACTGGCTGTTCATGCATCGCCGGCGCGCCCGGTTGCGTCTCGTGTGGGCCGAGTTCTTTCATAGCTTCGATGTGTTGCTCTGCCCGGTCACGCTGGTGCCGGCGTTCGAGCATCTGCAGCAGGGTCTGTGGAGCGATCGTGTCATCGAGGTGAACGGCCGTCAACGGTCCTACACCGAGATGGAGGGTTGGCCGGCGCTGATCGGTGGGGTGTACCTGCCCAGCACTGCTGCACCGGTGGGTCGCACTGACGCCGGTCTGCCCGTCGGTGTGCAGGTCGTGGCCCCTTTCCTGCACGACCGAACCGCCATCCAGGTCGCCTCCTGGCTCGGCGAGTTGGCCGGCGGATACCACGTACCACCCGCCGTCGGCTGAGCTGAGTCGCACGAACTGATCTACTGGACGATGGAGGTGGCAGCGCCGCGCTGATCT
>JANONE010000572.1:0-2256 GCA_031420675.1 Ilumatobacteraceae bacterium
CACGGTCTCACTCATTTGTCCTCCTTGTTCTCAGGTTGTTGTGTTCGAGCTCGCGATGAGCGGGGCCTCGCCGGGCGGTCACTGACTGGCGCTCTACGGCGCTTCCCTCTCTTGCCGGTTCAAGACTCCGAAGAAGATGGGAAGCGGCAGTGTCATGCTGGCCCTCGAAGGGCGACCACCACTGGCCGTCATCCCCATCCTCATCGAGACCTCAACCGAACACTGCCGGATCCCGACACAACAAAGGTGCACCAGTGACCACCCACGAGCGCCCGTTCGGCCGTTACCTCGAGGACTTCGTCGTCGGCGATGTGTACAAACACTGGCCGGGCAAGACGATCACCGAGTACGACGACCACCTGTTCTGCCTGATCACCATGAACCACCACCCGCTGCACATCAACGACTGGTTCGCGCAGCAGAGCGTGCAGGGCCGCAACGTGGTGGTGGGCAACCTCGTCTATTCGCTCGTGCTGGGCATGAGCGTGCCCGACGTCAGCGGCGCGGCCATCGCCAACCTGGAGGTGGAGACGTTGCAGCACAAGTTCCCCACGTTCCACGGCGACACGATCCACGCCGAGACGCGTGTGCTCGAAGTGCAGGAGAGCAAGTCGAAGAACGACCGCGGCATCGTGACCGTCGAGTCCAAGGGCTTCAACCAGGACGGCCAGGAAGTGTGCTACTTCCGCCGCAAGGTGATGGTGTGGAAGGCCGAGTTCGCCCCCCAGCGCGCTCGCCCCTACGACGGCACTCCCGCCTGGGACTAAACGGCCGGGGGAACGAAGCTGCCGAGCTGATCGACCACCAGGTGCGCCGCCACCGAAGGACTGAAGCAAACCTGGACGCCTGCCCCAGGGGCAACGGTTCCCAGATTGGCGAACGTCTCCAGTGGTGTCGTGTTGACCAATGAACTGGTTTGCGTGGAGCCGCAGGGTGTGGCAGTCACGTACCCGAAGTCGGTGGCCGATACCGCGGTGGTGTTGAAGATGCCGACTTCCGCAGTGGTGAGTGCAACGACCTCGTTCGCCTTCGGTATGGCACCGGAGCGGGTGTCGATGACGCGCTTCGGCGGGGCGCTGCGCAACGCGAGACCAGCTGGTGCGGAGCCACCGAACCAGCCCGAGACATCGATGATCGCGTGGCCGGTCCCGGAGAACACCTGCACGCAGATGCCGCCGTTGATGCCGACACCGACCAGCGTCGACGTCGCCGTCGAGCGTTTGGCCAACACGTTCACCGTCGACGAGAGCGGCGATGAACCGCACTGGCCCGGATAGGCCTGCCAGACCGTGTCCACCGGCGACCCGGTGGCCGTGAGGTTGATCCAGACGCCGGTGGCATCGGCCGGTACGCCACCGCGGCCGGCGATCGGCACGTCGATGCCTTTGCCGCCGGGGATCGGGCCGGCAGCGGCGACGACCGCCGGGTTGCCACGCGTGTCCACCCAGCGGACGGGGCCGAGCGGGTGGAACAGAGAACCTGTGGGCGCGAAGGCGCCGATGAGATCGACGACGAGATCGACCTTCGAGAACGAGTAGATGCACACGGAGTTGGTGGTGAGCAGGCTCATCGCGAGCGCCGCAGTGGTGCGCCCGGCCTCGAAGTTCACATTGGAAGTATCGGGTCGCGTGCCGCATGCGAACACGGTGAGGTAGCCGGTACTGCACGGGTCGACGGCGGTGACGTTCAGCACGGCCTGCGAGGTGTCGGCCGGCAGCACGCCGGCGAGGTCGATGCGAATGGTGCTGCCCGCCCGCATCTTTCCTTTGCCACCGCCCAGGCCGGCGACGCGTGTGTCGAGCACTCTCACCGGTTGCATGGCGACGAAACCGGTCTCGTCGGCGGGGGGTGTGGCCGGCACACCGACCGTCGAATCGGGCACGCCTGCCAATGCGTGCGAGGTCTCGCACAGGTCGACCTGGGCGGCGTCGACCGCTGCCTTGATGTACTCGGCGAGAGCGATGGCCCCGATGGCGGTGATGTGGATCTGGTCACTCGTGAACCATTGGGCCTGCGTGCTTGCCGGCTGGGACTGCGAGTAGCGGTTCCAATCCAGCACCACGAGGTTCGGATGGCGCACCTTCGCAGCCTCCAGGGCCGCGTTGTGCTCGGTGTAGTACTTCCCGTAGGCGTAGTAGTTGGAGGCGCGGTAGTTGAGCCAGAACACCTTCGCCACACCCTGGCCCTTGGCTTCAGCCATGATCTGCTCGATCGCCGAGGTGATGGAGATGTCGTCGTAACCGGCCATGATCACCA
>JANONE010000573.1:0-15085 GCA_031420675.1 Ilumatobacteraceae bacterium
GGCCCAGCTGAGCTTGGCGGAGAATTTCGGTTTGCGAGCTGCGCGACGCTCGAAGGCAGCGGACCAGCGGTGCCCGATGCTGTACGCCATGTTGTCGCCGATGAAGGCGCCGGCGGCTCCGGCAGCGATGACAGCGAGCAACGGGTAGGGCGCGCTGCCCGTGGCCACGGCGACGCCGCCGATGATGACCGTGGTCTCGCTGGGGACCACCGGGATCACCGAGTCGAGCACGGCGATGATGAAGATGACTGCGAGGAACCACCAGTTGCCGGCCCAGTCGCTCAGCCAGCTGAACGCCCACCGACGAGGGCGACCTGGGCATGCAAGCGCCGCAGGCTAATCGGCGGTGAGTTGCTTGCGGAGACGACGCGCCAGGCTGGTGGCACCCATCGCCGTGCCGGTGGTGACCGTCAGGTGGCCCATCTTGCGGCCGGGGCGCGGTTCGGCCTTGCCGTACAGGTGGAGGTGCGCCACCGAGTGCGCGAGTGCCTTCTCCCACTTCGGCTCGCGGTCGGCCCACAGCTCCCCGAGCAGGTTCACCATTGCGACGCCAGGCACGATCAGTTTCGTCTCACCCAGGGCGAGTCCGCAGATGGCGCGCAGCTGCTGCTCGAACTGCGAGGTGATGCATGCGTCGAGTGTGTAGTGGCCGCTGTTGTGGGGGCGTGGGGCCAGTTCGTTGACCAGCACGTCGCGGCCGACGACGAACATCTCCACGGCCATCACGCCGACGAACCGCAGTTCCTCGGCGATGTAGGTGCAGAGCTCGGCGGCGTCGGCCGGGCCCGTGCCTGGGAGGTTTGCCGGGGTGTAGCTGACGTCGAGGATGCCGTGCACGTGCTGGTTCTGCGACACGGGGTAGCAGGCCACCCGGCCATCTTCGCTGCGAGCCAGCACGATGGAAAGCTCGCGATCGAGGTTGAGTCGTTCCTCCAGCACGCAGGGCACGCGATCCAGTTGCTCCCACGCGGCGGCGAGGTCGGCGTACGTGTGGCAGCGGATCTGACCCTTGCCGTCGTAGCCGAGGCGGGCCGTCTTCAAGATGGCAGGGAACGTGAAGGTGGCGGCCTCTGCGACGTCGGCTTCGGTGGCGACAACCATGTAGGGGGCAACGCTGACGCCGATGTCGTCGAGGAACTGCTTCTCCGCGATGCGGTCTTGCGTGATTGCGATCGCGGCCGGCGACGGGTGCACCCGTGTGTGTTCCGCCAGTCGTTCCATGGCCGTCGCCGGCGCGTTCTCGAACTCGGTCGTGACCACTGCGCAGGTGGCAGCAAGTTGCTCGAGTGCGGCCGGGTCGTCGTACGGCGCGACGAGGTGCACGTCGGCCAGCTTGCCCGCCGGTGACAGGGGGTCGGGTTCGACGACGGTGGTGCGATAGCCCATGGTGCGCGCGGCGATGACGAAGTAGCGGCCCAGCTGGCCGCCGCCGAGGACGCCCAACATCGCGGGCGGGGTGATGACCGGCAGCGCCGGCCCGGTGGTCGGCTTCATGATCGCGATTTCACTTCGGCGGCCTCATTCGGGCGGGAGGGTGCTGGTCGATGCATCGTGATGACGACGGCTGCGGTACTCGGCGAGCTTGGTCGCGAGCACCGGCTCGTTGGCGGCCAGCAGCGCGATCGCGAACAGCGCGGCGTTGATGGCGCCGGCCTCGCCGATGGCGAACGTGGCCACTGGAACTCCGGCGGGCATCTGCACGATCGAGTACAGGCTGTCCACGCCGCTGAGATGGCGGCTGGGCACAGGCACGCCAAGCACCGGCACGAGGGTCTTGGCGGCGAGCATTCCGGGGAGATGTGCGGCCCCGCCGGCGCCGGCGATGATGGCTCGCAGCCCACGATCGGCAGCGCCTTGGGCGAACGCGAACATGTCGTCGGGCATGCGATGCGCCGACAGCACCTGCGCCTCATGGGCGATCCCGAACTCGGCGAGCACCTCCACTGCCTTGCTCATGGTCGGCCAATCACTGGCCGACCCCATCACGACGGCAACGAGGGGAGCGCTCACGGGCATCAGTCTGCCTGCTCCACCCCGCGTGCACGAGCTTTGGCGGTGAAGTGTTGTGGTGCGCCGTGTGAACGCCGAAGCGCCTGCGGCCGGGCGGGTCGTCAGACAGACGCGCCGGCGCGTTCGCCATCGACGACCGCGGCGTGCGCGCGGCGGGGGGCCACGCAGTCGCCGACCCGTTGCACGCTCACACCCGCCGCGCGCAGATCGTTGTACAGCCACTCCACCGGGCTCGGCGGCACTGCCAGCACCACCCAGTCGGGGCGGCGGGTCTGGTTGGTGCCGGTGGGGTGGTGCAGCAGCGTCAGTTCGCCACCGGCAAAGCCCATCGGCACCAGGTCGGTGGATTGCACGATGCCCTTGGCGCCGGCGCGCATCCACCAGTTCTCCATGTCGAGCGTGATGCCCAGGTCCTGGCCCACGACCATGCCGGGCGTGATGATCTCCACTGCGCAGCCGCGATCGGCCAGCAGTTCGGCCACCGAGGTGGCGTGGTGGAAGCCGATCTCGACGACCCCGACGACGGTCCCGACCGGCTCGGCGCTGCCATCCAGCACAGCGCGCACGTCGACCACCGTGGCATTCTCCGGTTGCGTTGCATCGCCGGCCACCCACCACGGGCGGGAAGGTTCGGCGCCCATGGCGATGATCACGTGGTCGGGCTTGCGTTCCTGCACCAGGCCCGGCCACACGCCGACGCCGTACTCGATGCTCACGCCGAGCCGAGCGCATTCGGTGAGCTGGTTGCGGATGATGTCGCCGAACTCGGCACGGTTGGGCACGCTGGCCGCGAGGCGAACCTGTCCGCCGGCCTGGGCTTGCTTCTCGCACACCGTCACCTGGTGGCCCGCGCGAGCGGCGGAGATGGCCGCCTGCAGGCCTGCCGGGCCGGCGCCCACGACCAGCACGCGCTTGGGCTTCGCCGTCACCTCTACCAGCGGCTCGCTCTCGCGGCCGGTGCGCGGGTTCTCGATGCAGCCCAACCAGCGGTTCTGGCCCATGCGGCCGACGCACTCCTGGTTGCAGCTGAGGCACAGACGGATGTCGTCGGTCGCGCCGGCTCGTGCCTTGGCGGCGAAGTCGGGGTCGGCGATCTGGCCACGTACCACGCCGACGAGGTCGCAGTGGCCTTCGGCGATGGCGCGCTCGGCCTGCAGCGGATCCTTGAACCGTCCCACTCCCACCACCGGCAGGTCGACCGCCTTGCGGAACGCGGAGGGGATGAACAGTGCATACCCCGGCGGGACGTGCATGCTCGCTTCGATCATGAACAGGCTGGCTGTGGCGACACCGATGGATGTGTTGATGTAGTCGACCTGACCGGTCGCCTCGGCGATCTGCGCGAACTGCACCGCGTCGTCGATGGTCGTGCCGCCCTCGATCAGTTCGTCGCCGCACAGCCGCACACCGAGAGCGAGCCGGTTGCCGATCACCTTGCGCACGGCGGCCACGATGTCGGTGAGCAGGCGGGCGCGGTTCTCGATGCTGCCGCCGTACTGGTCGGTGCGCTTGTTGGTGGCCTGGCTGAGGAAGCCACGCACGATCGACGAGTGCGAGCACTGCAGCTCGATGCCGTCGAACCCCCCCTCGGCGCAGTGCTCGGCGACCAGTGCATAGCCGGCCACGATCTCCTCGATGTCGGCGACGGTGACGGCTTTGGGAACCTCGCGGAACAATGGGTCGGCCACCGCCGATGGTGCCCACACGGGCAGGCGCGAGTACATCGACGAGGCCTGGCCGCCGTTGTGGTTGATCTGGGCGAAGATCGGCACCCGATGGCGATGCACGGCCTCGGTGATGGCCTTGTAGCCGGGGATCACGTCGCGGTGAAAACCGTGGATCAGCTTCTCGTACGGCCAGTCGGTGGGGTGTGTGCTGTGCTCCTCGGTGATGATCAGCCCCGCCCCACCGGCGGCGCGTGCCGCGTAGTAGGCAGCGTGCTGCTCGGTCGGTTTGCCGTCGCGTGCGTAGTTGGTGAGGTGTGCGCTGAACACGATGCGGTTGCGCGTGCTGACCGGCCCCAGCTGCAGGGGAGTCCACAGGTAGCGATAGGCCATCGCCGGTCACCTTAGCCAGCGGGTCGCGAGCCCTCACCGTTGATCGAGGCGCCGCAATGCATGAGATGTCGGCTTTCTGGGTACAGGCGACCATGGACATCATTCGGCATGACGACGGCTCTCTCACAGTTCCCGTGGCGCCGTCGGCCCAGGTGGTCGACGAAAACGGCGAGGCGAGTCCGGTGGCCGAAGAGACCTCGATGGTGCTGCGCCCCGGCGAAGGCGGCTACATCGAAGCGTTGGCCGCGTGGGACGCACACCAGCACCCCGACCGCGGCGAAGCCGTGTCGACCATCTCGGGTCGCGAGGAGGCGATGTCGGTCGTGCATGCGGTGGCCGAAGACCCCGCCCACGTGGCCGAAGCAGTCGACGCGCTCGACGACGCCGATGCCAGCGCTGAGGCACTGCGCCACGTGCTGGTCGGTGGCACGCCCTCCGTGCACGCATTCGCCGTGGAGGTTGCCGAAGCCGAAGGTGGCGATGAACTCGCGCCCCACAAGGCCACCAAGATCATCGGGCAGGTGCTTGCCGAGATCGACGCCCGACCCGAGTGAAATCGCGCATCGCGCGGGCACGCGCGGGCCTCGCGTAACGTGGCCGCGTGGAAGATCTCAACGGCAAGGTTGCAGTCATCACCGGCGGCGCGAGTGGTATCGGTCGTTCGCTTGCCCACGCCTTCGCGGCACAGGGCATGAAGGTGGTACTGGCCGACGTCGACGAAGTGCGCATGCGTGCGGTCGAGGCAGAACTCGCCGAGGGTGGCACCGAGGTGCTGCCCGTGGTGTGCGACACCTCGCTGGAATCCAGCGTGCAGGCGCTCGCCCAGGCCACGCTCGACCGCTTCGGATCGGCCCACGTGTTGTGCAACAACGCGGGCGTGGCCGGCACGGGCGACCCGTGGAGCGGCCCGCTCAGCGCCTGGGACTGGGTCGTGGGCATCAACCTGTACGGCGTCGTTCATGGAATTCGTGCGTTCCTGCCGATCATGCAGGACCAGCGCGAAGGGCACATCGTCAACACAGCCTCGATGGCCGGACTCGTCGCACTGCCCGGTGCCGCTGCCTACAACGCCACCAAGACAGCAGTGGTCGCGATCAGCGAGGGCCTGTTCCTCGAGTTGCAAAGCCTCGGGTCGCCAGTGGGCGTGAGCGTGCTGTGCCCCGGGTTCGTGAAGACGAACCTGCTGGCCGGCCAGCAGTGGCAGGACCGCCTCGGCCCCGAGCCGCCGATGACCACCAGCCCGATCGGGCAGATGATCGAGACCATGCTCACGCAGGGCGTGGAAAACGGCGTCGACCCCGACCTGATCGCCGCGCAGGTGCTCGACGCGATCCGCGCCGGGCGCTTCTGGATCCTCACCCACCCCGAGATGCGCCAATCGCCGGTCGAGCGCATGCAGCGCGCCGCCGCGCAGGAGAACCCCGCGTGACGCAACCAGCCGACCGGCCGGCTAAGGGTACGAAGCCGCCACGCAAAGGGGGCACCCGCACGTCGTCCTTCGGCGTCGGCAAGCGGGAGGGCCACGACTCCTCACCGTTCTACGAACGTTTCCACGCGCCGGAGATCTCCACCGACTCCACCATCGGCGCGCCGACGCTGCTGGACAGCATTGTCGTCGGCGATGCGCGCGACATGCGCGAGGTCGCCGACAACTCGGTTGCGTTGGTGGTCACTTCACCGCCGTACTTCGCGGGCAAGGCCTACGAGGAAGCGCTCGGTCAGGGCCACATCCCCGCCAACTACGTCGAGTACCTCGTCATGTTGCGCGACGTCTTCGTCGAGTGCGTGCGTGTGCTGCAGCCAGGGGGACGCATTGCGGTGAACGTGGCCAACCTCGGCCGTCGCCCGTACCGTTCGCTGGCCGCCGACGTGACGACCATCTTGCAGGACGAACTGCGCCTGTTGTTGCGCGGTGAGGTCGTGTGGGTGAAGCAGCGCGGCGCTGCCGGCAACTGTGCATGGGGCAGCTTTCAGCGGCCCGGCAACCCCGTGCTGCGCGATCTCAGCGAGCGGGTGATCATCGCGTCCAAGGGCCGATTCGATCGCGCCGTCGACGCCAAGGAACGCGCCAAGCAAGGGCTTCCATCGATCAGCACGATGAGCCGTGACGAGTTCATGGAAGCCACCGTCGACGTGTGGGAGATCCCGCCCGAGAGCGCGGCGCGCGTCGGCCACCCGGCGCCGTTCCCCATCGCGCTGCCCGAACGACTGATCCACATGAACACCTACGAGGGCGAGCTGGTGCTCGACCCGTTCATGGGTTCGGGTACTACCGCCGTGGCCGCCGTGCGCACCGGCCGTCGCTTCCTCGGCTACGACACCGACGCCGGCTACGCGGCCGCGGCGCTGGCGCGCGTGCGCCGCGAGACGGCGCAGCCGCAGGTACGACTCACCGCCGGCGCTGGGCGCGCGACCGACCCGGTGGTGGGCGGTTGGGCGGCCAAGGACCTGGCCAAGTCGCTGTTGGCGCAGGCGGGCTTCACCGATGTGCGCGACGATGGAAAGGTGCTCACCGGCGTCAAACCCACCTTGTCGGCGGTGGATGCAAGAGGTCGCCGCTGGTGGTTCGAGGTGGTCGGTGGCCGCACCAGCAACCGGCCCGGCGCGCAACGCATCGAGCTGCTGTGGCGGGCGATCGCGAAGGGCGCCGTGGTGCGCGAAGCCGACCCGGTGGCCCGCTTCGGCGTGCTCACCACCGGCCTTGCGGCCACCGCCTCGGGTGGCGGCGCCCTGAAGGCCGTGACCGGCGCCAAGAAGCCGGTCGCGCTGGTGATCGACGTGTTGGCCGACGACGCAGTGGCTCACCTGCGCGCCGCCGGCCGTTGACGGTACGAGGCGGACCTGTGGCCTGCTAGAACACGAAGCGGCTGGCGGTGAAGATCACCAGGCCGGCCAGGCCGCCGACCAGGGTGCCGTTGATGCGGATGAACTGCAGGTCGCGGCCCACCTGCAGTTCCAGCCGTTCGGCCGTTGCCTTGCCGTCCCACTTCTGCACCGTCGAGCTGATGATCTCGGCGACCTCGCCGCGGTAGTGATCGACGACGTAGCCGGCAGCGCGCTGCACCCAATCGTCCACCTTCTGCTGCAGCTCCGGCTCGTCGCGCAGGCGTTCGCCGAGGCTTACCAGCGACCGGTCGATGCGCCGGCGCAGTTCACTGTTGGGATCGTCGGTCGCCGTCAGGGTGCTGCGCTTCACCTCACCCCAGAGCGACTGCAGCCATGCCCTCACGTCGCGGTGGGCGAGCAGCTCGTTCTTCAGCTCCTCGCCCTTGGCCATCAGCTCGGGGTCGGCGCGCAAACGGTGGGTGAACGCCACCACACGTTGGTCGATCGCGTGGCGCACCTCGTGGCGACTGTCGCCGCCGACATCGGCGAGGAAGCGATGCACCGCGGTGTAGATCTTGTCGAAGATCTTGTCATCGACCGGTTCTGGGATCCACCACGGCGACTCCTGTTCCAGTCGTGCCCGGAAGGTGGCGCGGTTGTCGTCGAGGAAGCCGGCAAGACCGAGCAGCACGGCATCGAGCAAGCGTTGGTGGTGGCCGCCCTCCATCGCCACGTCGAGCGCACGACCCAGTAGCGGAGCGACCGGGGTGGTGCGGATCTTCTGCTCGATCAGGCCCTCCAGCGCGCTGCTGACGTCGCGGTCGTCGAGCACCTCCAGGCTGCCGCGCAGCGCGTCGGCCACACCTTCGCCTGCCTTGGTGGCGTTGGCCGGCTCGCTGAGCCACGTGCCCAACCGCCTTGCGACCTGGGCGTTGGCGAGGCGATCAGCGAGCACTTCGCGCGTGAGGAAGTTCTCCTGCACGAACTCGCCGAGCGACTCGCCGATCTGGTCCTTGCGGTGGGGAATGATCGCCGTGTGCGGGATGGGTATGCCGAGTGGATGGCGAAAGAGAGCCGTGACCGCGAACCAGTCGGCGAGTGCGCCCACCATCGCGGCCTCGGCGAAGGCCCGCACGTAGCCGAGCCAGTCGTGGTGTGGCTGCTGCCAATGGGCGAGCAGGAACACGATCGTGGCGAGGAGCAGTAGCGCCAGCGCGAGCCGCTTCATCTGCTGTATCGCAGCCTTGCGGTCGCGATCGCTCGCCGACATCACGTCCATTGTCGCGACCCTAACGGCACTGCCCGGATCAGTGGATCGAGGGCAACCCGGTGAGACCCCGTCCGTAGGATGGGGGCACCATGGCCGCCGGTCCGAATCCTCCCGATGCAGGGTTGTTCGACGTCGACCCGCTCGACCTGGCGTCGCTGAATCCCGACCAACTCGATGCGGTGGTGCATCGTGGCGGGCCACTGCTCGTCGTCGCCGGTGCGGGTTCGGGGAAGACCCGCGTGCTCACCCATCGCATCGCGCACCTCATCCACGAGGGTGTGCCGCCGTCGAGCATCCTGGCGATCACGTTCACCAACAAGGCCGCCGACGAGATGAAGCACCGAGTTGCCGCGCTCGTCGGGCCGATGGTGAAGGCGATGTGGGTGTGCACCTTCCACTCGGCGTGCGTGCGCATCCTGCGTGCGAACGCCGAGGCGCTGGGCTACCCGCGCACGTTCAGCATCTACGATCAGGCCGATGCCCAACGCCTGGCGGGCTACGTGGTGCGCGACCTCGGGCTGGATGCCAAGCGGTTCCCGCCGCGTGCTGTCCACGGCCAGATCAGCATCTGGAAGAACGAGCTGGTCACGGCCGGCGAAGCGTTGGTGAAGGCCGACAACCCGTTCACTCGCAAGCACGCCGAGGTGTATGGCGACTACCAGGCCCGCTTGCAGAAGGCCGGCGCGATGGACTTCGACGACCTGCTGATGAAGACGGTGCAACTGTTCCGCGAGCACCCCGACGTGCTGGCCCACTACCAGCAACGCTTCAAGCACGTGCTGGTCGACGAGTACCAGGACACCAACACGGCGCAGAACGAGATCGCCCTCTCGCTCGCCGCCGAACACCAGCAGGTCACCATCGTCGGCGACGGCGACCAATGTCTGCCACCCGGCACCCTGATCAGCACGCCCGATGGCCCCGTACCGATCGAGCAGATCGCAGTGGGCGACAAGGTCGAGGGCACGGGCGGCAATTCGTCGATCGACCTCGGCGTGGTGCGCCACGTGCAAGAAGGCCGCTACAAGGGTCCGGTCGTTACGGTGCGCGCAGGCGACGTGGTCCTCACCGGCACGCCGCACCATGTCGTGCCGGCGCTGTTCGAGGTGCCTGCCGGCAAGCATCTCGTCTACCTGATGCACCGTGGCGACCGCGGCTACCGAGTCGGACGTACGAAGAGCGTTCGCTCGAACAGCCGCGGATACCTCGACCCTGGCTTCAAGGTCCGCACCGTGCAGGAGCACGGCGACGCGCTGTGGGTGCTCAAGGTGTGCGAATCCCTGGCGGAGGCAGCGTACTTCGAGGCGAGGTTCGCGGCCGACTATGGCCTGCCTACGGCGTGTTTTCACTCGCTCGGTCGCGAGCTCGCGATGAACGACGAGTGGCTCGCCAAGCTCTACTCGGCGATCGACACCGACATGCGGGCGAAGATCCTGATGGACGAGTTGCTGATCCATCCTGAATTCCCGCACCATCGTCCACAGAACGGCAAGCTGCGCAGCACTTTGAACTTGGTCATGTTCTCCGACCATCGCACTCGCGTCGGATATCACCGAATCCAATGGAGCTCCAGCAACGCGGTCGTGATCGATCGCCTTCAGCGAGGCGGCGTCAAGCTGCGATCGGCGAAGTCGGGCATGCGGTTCGAGACTTCCTTCAAGTCCTACCCCGCAGCGCTGCGGGCTGCGCATCGTGTCGCTGAGATTGGTGGCCTGAACCTCAAGCGGCGGGCAATGATCGCGGGCGTCACGTACGACTCGACACCCCTCTCGCATCTGCACCCGGGCATGACTGTGCTGGTGATGGTGGACGGGCAGTTCGTGCCCCGCGCTGTCGATTCGGTCGAGATCGACCAGTACGACGGGCCGGTGTACGACCTCGAGGTGGACCCGACGCACCACTACGTCGCCAACGGGATGCTCGTGCACAACAGCGTGTATGGGTGGCGCGGGGCTGATGTGCGAAACATCCTGCAGTTCGAGGAGGCGTTCGACGACGTCACCACGATCGTCCTCGATCAGAACTACCGCAGCACGCAGACCATCCTCGACGCAGCCAACGCTGTCATCTCCAACAACCCGGATCGCAAAGAGAAGCACCTCTGGAGCGAGAAGGGCGGCGGCGATCGCATCATGCGGTACCACGCGCAGGACGAAGGCGATGAAGCCACGTTCGTGGCCCGCACGATGCAGAACGTGCAGCGCGAGTCGCACGTGTTGTGGAAGGACATGGCGGCCTTCTACCGAACCAATGCGCAGAGCCGTGTGCTGGAGGAAGCGTTGCTGCGCTTCGGTATTCCGTACAAGGTGGTGGGCGGTACCCGCTTCTACGATCGCCGCGAGATCAAGGACGCGATGGCCTATCTGCGTGCGGTCGTGAACCCGGCCGACGAGGTCAGTGTCAAGCGTGTGCTCAACGTGCCCAAACGTGGTGTGGGCGAGGGCAGCATCGCCAAGCTCGACATCTGGGCCAACGCCGAGGGCATCAGCTTCGCCGACGCACTACGCCACGCCCAGCAAGCCGGGCTCACCGGGCCGGCAGCGAGAGGTGTGGAGAGCTTCGTGCGACTGCTCGACGAGATGAACCTGCTGGCCGCCGATGAAGGCACCGGCCCCGGCGATCTGCTGCAGGCCGTGCTCGATGGCAGCGGCTACCTGGCCGAGCTGGAGGCCGAGGAGTCGGTCGAGGCTGCCGGCCGCTTGGAGAACATCGGCGAGATGATCGGTTCGGCGCGCGAGTTCACGCGCATCGACGAGTTCTTGGAACAGGTGGCGTTGGTCGCCGACACCGACGAGATCGACGACGACGACAGGGTGGTGCTGATGACGTTGCACAGCGCCAAGGGCCTGGAGTACCCGGTCGTGTTCCTGGTCGGCATGGAGGAAGGGCTGTTCCCCCACAACCGCGCCCTCACCGAACCGACCGAGATGGCGGAGGAACGGCGCCTCGCGTACGTTGGCATCACTCGCGCACAGGAGAAGCTGTTCGTCAGCCACGCCTGGAGCCGCCAGCTGTTCGGCACCACCAACTACAACCCGCCGTCGCGGTTCCTCGACGAGATCCCTGCCGGCCTGGTGGAGCAGTCGGGGGCGGTGGGCGGGCGCAGCAGCTACGGACGACAGAGCTATCGCAGCCGCAGCAACGACGGCCACGGCTCGCCGCCGCGCTACCGTCGCGCCGGTGCGGGTGCGGGTGCCGGCAGTTCCGGCTCGGGCCCCAGTGGTAGCGGGAGCCGCCCGCCGGTGAGCAGCTTCGATCCCGACGACGACGTCGATTGGCATCGCGAGCGGGTGGTCGATGCCGCGCTGGCGGCCGGCCGGCACAACGAGCCGACGCCATCCAACTCGCAGCAGTTGGGCCTCCAGCTGGGTGACGACGTCGAACATCCGGCCTTTGGTGAGGGCGTCATCCTCGAGATTCGCGGCCAGGGTGACAAGGCCGAAGCCACCATCCGGTTCCGTGAGGCGGGCACCAAGCATCTCTCCTTGGCGTGGGCGCCGCTGAAGAAGCTCTGACGACGTCCAGGGCTCGATTGCAGATGATTGAATATCTCGGATGCCCTTTGCGCTGCACCACCACGACGCCGAGACGTTGCAGCGTCGTCGGCGCCTCAGTCGCACGTTTGCCGGCATCGTGGTGGCCTGGGCGGGAATCCGCACCATCATCGTGTGGGCGGCGCTCCACAACCACGGCATCAACCCATGGATCTACCTCTCGCTCGACCTGGCGTCGGCCAGCACGGATGCGGTCACCACGCCGCGCATGGTGCTCGACTTCATCGACGATCGCTTCAAGCAGGGGGTCAAGTGGGCACTGATCTCCTTGGTGGCCTTCATCATCCCCGACCTGTACATCTTCCTGGGGACCAGGACGTTGCCGAAGCGCATCATCGTCGCGTTGTGCCTCATCATCCTGCTCACGCTCGCGGTCGGGGTGATCACCGTGGTTCGCAAGGTCCGCAGGGGTCGCGCGGAGCGCCTGCTGGCGGAGTGACCCAGTGGCGGCGAACATGAGCCGACCAGGGTGTACGTGTTTGAATGGTGCTCATGAAGGCAGCCATCCTGTTCCAGAGCCTCACCGGCAACACGCGCCGAGCCGGTGAGCTGATAGCCGCCAACCTGCAGCAGGAGGGTTGGGGCATCACCGCCGTCTCGCCGATGAAGCAACTGGAGATGGCGGCGATCCAAGATGCCGACCTGGTGATCGTCGGTACCTGGGTGCATGGCATGTTCGTGGTCGGTCAGGCGCCGTGGGGGCTCGGTGCGATCGGCCATCTGCCGGCATTGCGCGGCAAGCTCGCCGCCACCTACTGCACGTTCGCGCTGAACCCTGGTACCACGCTCGACAAGCTGGACGCGGCGGTGAGCGGTCTGGGTGCCGACGTCATCGGCGGGCTCGCACTGCATCGCAGCAAGCTGAGCGAACACGCCGAGGAGTTCGCCGCGCGTTTGATTGCCAACGTTCCCGTTCGCTCCTGATCAGCCTCGCGTTGCGCTCGGGTCGTTGACGCGACCCATGAACACGATCGTGCCGGTGGCCCGGTCTCGTAGCCAGAAGGTGAAGGGGCGGTCGATCGTGAGTACGACCGGCTCCTGCGGTACCTCCGCTGACGTTGCGACCATCACGACTGCAGTGGCAGCTGCCGCCTCGGTGCCCTCCTCGTCGACCGTGATGTTGGCCTGGTGGATGACATCGCCGATAATCAGCTGCTCGTCGGTGGTCATCCCGCTGAAGTCGGCCGTTTTATCGAATGCTGTCGCCATGCCCATCGCGCCCAGCACCTCGGCAAGGCTGGTGGAGGTCTCGATGTCGAACTTGGGAAGACCGAGCTGCACCGCGTGGTGCTCGAGCGCGGCGAACACCTCGTCGCCGCTGGGCAATGCCGCGCCACCGTTGTCACCGCCCGTGGTCAGCGCGTCGTTCACCAGCACGGTGAACGACAAGCTGCCGAACACGTAGGGCAGGTCGACGGCCTGCCAGCCTTCACCGGCCGCGTAGCCGAATTCGCCGGTGGTGTGCATCATGCTGACGGTCACCTCACCGCCGGGTGCGGTGAACGGCTCGTCGGCGGTGAGCTCCTTGGTGAACACCTGGTCCCAGTTGGCCTTCAGGTAGATCGCGTTCACCAGCGTGAGGCGCGTGTCGAGCGTGATGGTGCCCTCGCCCAGTAGCTGCGGGATTCGGTCGTTGGTCTGCTGTGCGACCCACGTGTTGATGGCGTCGCGAGCGGCTTGCGGGTCGGCCTTGTAGTCCACCAGTTCGATGCCGGCGTCGTACTCGGCCGAGAGCAGGTCGAGGAAGGCCTGCTCGAAGCGCACGTCTGCCTGGCCCCACAACGAGTTGGCGATCGAGAGCTGCACCTCGCTGGTACCGGTGCCACCGTCGGCCGTGTTGTCCTGTGACCGGTTCAACGCTTCCAGCCCGGCAGCGAGGCCGTTCAGCGAGCGATGAATGGTGGTGGCGTCCGTGATGTGCAGTACTGAGTCCATCTCCTGCAGCGTCGGGCCCTTGGCGCCGGCGGAGGCCATCGCCAGCGCGAGCGCGATGCTGGCCGGCGAGAACACCAGGTTGGCCGACGGATCGGTGGCCACCAGTCGCTGGTAGAGGTCGGCGGAGAAGGCGTTGATGGCGGCGGCGGCAGCAGTGGGATCGGCCCCGGTGGTGACACGGACGGCCGCGCCGCGCAGGCTGCTGCGACCGACGCCATCGACGCCGGACGAGCCGGACTTCTGGGAATCGTCGCCGCACGACTGCAGCAGGTGCGCAATGGCGGGAACTGCGAGCAGGGAGAGGAAAGTGCGACGTTGCATGCCAGTGTGACGCTGCTCAGCCATCGGTGGTTCCCGTCGAGTTGCCACCGGTGCTGTCGGTGGTGCCCCCAGGCGCATCGGCGGTGAGGTCGAGCGTGAGCGAGCCGTCGTTGTTGATGATCGGTCGCACCCCGGCCGGCGGCAACGCAAGGTCTTCCGGCTCCACTGTGCGGTCCTCGCAGTCCGTGAACTGGCGGGTGCGCTTCACCTGCTCGATCTGACACGTCGAATCACGGTCGGCGGGGTGGGCGAGGTAGATCTGGAAGCCGGTCGCGGCGGTGTGGTCGAGCACGATGTGGCGATCGTTGCCCACGAGATCTTGCAGGATGATGGGGCCACCGTCGGCGACATGGTTCGCGACCCACTCGGCGTTGCCCATCTCTTGGAACGCCGGAGCCAGGTTCGCAGTGGTGTCGTCGCGATTACGCGCGACCACTGCGGCGACACCCCACAGCAGCAGCCCGACGATCAGGAAGAGGCCGAGGCCGGTGAGCACGGGCACGACGGCGCGAGCGAAGGTGGAACGAAGCTGCGGACGGCGCATCACCATCAGTGTGCCCGAACTGCCGAAGCTTTGCCACAGCAAGGTCGTCGTGCCGGCCCGAATTGAGCGTCATGGTGAATGAGTCGTAGGGTTCACCACTTGTGAAGCGGCCGTATCGCGTTGTGGTGGCAAAGCCAGGCCTTGATGGCCACGATCGTGGCGCCAAGACCATTACTCGCGCCCTGCGCGATCACGGTTTCGAGGTCATCTACACGGGCTTGCACCAGACCCCCGAGCAGATCGCCGAGACTGCGTTGCAAGAGGACGTCGACGCCGTCGGCCTGTCGCTGCTCAGCGGCGCCCACCTGACGCTGTTTCCGCGCGTGATGGCGGAGCTGCGCGATCGTGGGCTCGGCGAGGTGCTGGTCTTCGGCGGAGGGGTCATCCCCGATGCCGATGCGCGCACGCTGAAGCAGCAGGGCGTCACTGAGGTGTTCGGCCCCGGAAGTTCGTTGAAGGGCATCAGCCATTGGCTGGAAGCCACGTTGGATCAGAGAGAGGACGAGGCCTAGATGGACCTGTTCGAGTACCAGGGCAAGCAGTACTTCGCCCGCTATGACATCCCGGT
>JANONE010000574.1:0-2025 GCA_031420675.1 Ilumatobacteraceae bacterium
GAACTCCGGCACGCTCGCCAGCGGCGAGTCGCCGCGGCCCGTGAACTCGGTAATCCTCGGCAGCATCACCGGCAACTGATCGTCGGGGACGGGGACCACGCCGTCGACCGGACAGTGAATCATCGGGATCGGCGTGCCCCAGTAGCGCTGACGCGAGATGCCCCAGTCCTTCAGCCGGAACTGCACGGTGCCTTCACCGATGCCGCGCTCCTCGGCCTCCTCGGTAATCGCACGGCGAGCTTCGTCGGCAGGAATGCCGTCATACTTGCCCGACTCGATCAGCACGCCCTCGTCGTTGACCACCGTCACGATGGGTAGTTGGTACTTGGTGGCAAAGTCCAGATCGCGATCGTCGTGAGCCGGCACGGCCATCACGGCGCCCGTTCCGTACTCACCCAGCACGTAGTTGGCCACCCAGATCGGCACGGGCTTGTAGGTGAACGGGTTGATCGCGAAGCGGCCCGTGAAGAAGCCTTCCTTGGCTACTTCTCCAGTCATGCGTCCGGCGCGGTCCTGCGAGCGAAAGCGCTGCGCCTTCTCCATGAACGCTTTCTCGTCCGCCGATTCCCTGGCGAACGAGTTGACCAGTCCGTGCTCGGGCGCCAGCATCACGAAGGTAGCGCCGTGGATGGTGTCGATGCGCGTCGTGAACACCTCGATTGAGGCATTCTCACCCTGGATCGGGAACCTGACCTTGGCGCCTTCCGACCGCCCAATCCAGTTCCGCTGCATTGTCAGAACCTTCTCAGGCCATTTCGACAGGCCTTCGGCCGCGTGCAACAGGTCGTCCGCGTAATGGGTGATCTTGAAGAACCACTGTTCCAGGTCCTTCTGCACCACGGCGGTGCCGCAGCGCCAGCACGCGCCGTCGACGACCTGCTCGTTGGCCAGCACGGTCGCGTCGACCGGGCACCAATTGACGGTCGAGCGGCGGCGATAGGCCAGGCCCTTCTCGAACATCCGCGTGAACAGCCACTGGTTCCAACGGTAGTAATTCGGCAGACACGTGGCCAGCTCGCGTCCCCACGCGTAGCTGATGCCCAGCCGCTGCAATTGGCCCTTCATGTGGGCGATGTTGTCGAGCGTGGAGGTCTCCGGGTGAATACCGCTCTTGATGGCCGCGTTCTCGGCCGGCAGGCCGAATGCATCCCACCCGAACGGGTGCAGCACGTTGAAGCCCTGCAGCCGCTTCAGCCGCGAGACGACGTCGCCGATGATGTAGTTGCGAACGTGGCCAACGTGCGCGTGACCGGAGGGATACGCGAACATCTCGAGGCAGTAGAACTTTTTCTTCGAGGGGTCTTCGGTGACTTCAAAGGCCTGGGTATCGACCCAGTGCTTCTGCCATTTCGCGTCGAGTTCTTGGGGATGATAATCGGCCACGGTGATTCTTTAAGAATACCGTACGGCCTTAGGTCCTCGGTCCTCGGTCCTCGGTCCTAGGACTTCAATCACCGCATCGAGACAGTCCGACAATGCCTTCAGGTCGTAGCCGCCTTCAGTGACCAGCACCACCCTGCCCTCGCAGACCTCATCGGCGACTCGCAGCAGCATCTCGGTCAGGCGGGCGAAGCCCTCCGTGGTCATGCGCAGCTGTCCGAGCGGATCCTGCTCGTGGGCATCGAAGCCGGCCGACACCATCAGCAGCTCCGGCCTGAACTCGCGCAGCCGCGGCACAACGACCTCCGCATACTTGCGCTCAACCACATCGTCCTGGTCGCCGACGGTCAGCGGGATGTTCAGCGTAAAACCGACGCCCGCTCCCCGACCGGTCTCGCCGGGCGCGCCAGTGCCCGGATAGAACGGGTATTGATGCGACGACACGAACAGCACGGTGGGATCCTCGTAGAACGTCCACTGCGTGCCGTTGCCGTGATGCACGTCGTAGTCCACGATCGCGACCCGCGACAGTCCGCGGGACTTGGCGTAGGCGGCGCCGACCGCGATGTTGTTGTATAGGCAGAAGCCCATCGCCTTGTCAGCCTCGGCGTGGTGGCCGGGCGGCCGCACCATGGCCAGCGCACG
>JANONE010000575.1:0-8382 GCA_031420675.1 Ilumatobacteraceae bacterium
CGTCGTGTTGGCCGATGGCCGCATCGTCGAACAGGGCGACACTCGTGACGTGCTCGACACCCCGCAGCAGGAGTACACCAGGAAGCTGCTCGCCGATACGCCTCGCGTCAGCGCAGCCTTCGCGCAAGGGTGAATCGGCCCTCACAAGGCTTCTGGTCGCGTTCCGTCTCGAACTCTGAAACGAAACGCGACCAGAAGTTGACACTGAGCAGGTTGCAGCCCTGATCGACCGTGGCTGGGGCTTGGCGGAAGCAATCGCGGACCCGAAGGCGAAACGCAGCGGCGCTACCCGATCGTTCACATGATGTACGGTTTCGCGTCACCGGAGCTTCGCCGTGGGCTACCTACGGTCGGGGCTGCTTTCACACCACAGGGGAGAGATTCAATGAGAACGCGTTTCATGGTGAACCGTCGGCTCGCAAGTGCGGTCGTGGCCGGAGCATTGCTGCTCGCGGCCTGCGGTGACGACAAGAAGTCCGAGTCCACCTCGGCGCCCGACACCACCGTTGCCGGTGGCGATACCACGGTCGCCGGTGGCGATACCACGGTCGCCGGTAGCGATACCACGGTCGCCGGTAGCGACGACCCGCTGGCTGCGCTGTACCAGGAGTGCCTCGACAACGGCGCGAAGGTCAACCTGATCGCGTTGCCCGACGAATGGGCCAACTACAAGGGCGTGCTGGCCTCGTTCGGCGATAAGTACCCCGGTGTCGACCACCCGGTGCAGAACCCGAATGCTTCGTCGCAGGAGGAACTCGACGCAATCGTGAACCTCGCCGGCCAGGACGACATGCCCGACGCCATCGACGTCAGTCCGGCGAAGGCAGTCATCGCCGTTGACCAAGGCCTCTGGGAGCCGTTCGAGCCGTCCACCATCGGCGAAGTGCCCGACAACATGAAGGACGCCGACGGCAACTGGGTGTCGGCCTACTACGGCATCATGGCGATCGGCACCAACACCACCATCGTCGCGAACGCTCCGAAGAGCTTCGCCGACTTGACCAAGCCCGAGTACAAGGGCCAGGTTGCGCTCAACGGTGACCCCCGTGAATCGGGTTCGGCACTGGCCGCAGTCATGGCTGCCTCGATCGCCAACGGCGGTTCGGCCGACGACATCATGCCTGGCATCGAGTTCTTCGCCGCGCTCAAGAAGTCGGGCAACCTCATCCCCACCGAGGTCACGCAGGCCACGGTGATCACGGGTGAGACCCCGATTGCGCTCGACTGGAGCTACAACTACCCGGGTCTGACCGCGGCCGTGGAAGAGGCTGGTTTCACCATCGAAGTCAACTTCCCCACCGATGCTGCGTACGGAGCCCCCTACGCACAGGGCGTGGTCAAGGGTTCACCCCACCAGGCGTGTGCCAAGCTCTGGATCGAGCACATCCTGTCGAACGAGGGAGCCCTGGCATACCTCGCCGGCGGCGGCATGCCGGCACGCTACGCGGCACTCGATGCGGCGGGCGCGATCAGTGAGGCAGACAAGGCGAACCTGCCGCCGGCCGACCTGCTCGCCGAAGTGGTGTTCCTCACAGCCGAGCAGAGCACGGCCGCCAACGATGCCCTGCTGGCCAATTGGGGCCCGATGGTGGCCGACGGCTGAGGTCCCTGCCGTGTCCAATATTTTTTTCGGTAACCCCATTGCCATGGGGGCTCTCGTAGAACTCGGGAGTCCCCATGGCGGGCGGAGCCCAGCCGCGCCGCGCGAGCGGCGCGGCTGGGCGTGGCTCGGGCTGCTGCCATTTTTCGGCTTCTTGGCCATCTTCTTGCTGTTGCCCACGCTCGGAGTGATCCGGAAGGCGTTCGTGGCCAATGACGACTCGTACACGACCTCCGGCTTCACCGACGCGATCACGGATGAATGGGGTGCGTTCCGGAACTCGATCGAGGTTTCGCTGATCACGGCGGCGCTGGGGGTCGTTCTGGGCACCGGCCTCGCGTACGCGGCGGCTACCGCCAAACGCCCGAAGTGGTTGCGCTCGCTCGTCAGTGCCTTCAGCGGCGTCGCCGCCAACATGGGCGGCATCGTGCTGGCTTTCCTGTTCTTCACCCTGGTCGGCCGTCAGGGTCTGGCTACCAAGATCCTGGCCGATAACGGTTGGAACCCGTACGACCATGGGTTCAGTGTCAACGACTTCTCCGGCGTGGTGCTGGTCTACATGTACTTCCAGATCCCGTTGATGGTCCTGGTCACTTTGCCGGCGATCGACGGGCTGAAGGCATCATGGAGAGAAGCATCTGCCAACCTTGGCGGCACCACGTTCACCTATTGGCGACGGGTGGGTTTGCCGGTGCTGGCGCCCTCGATGCTGGGCGGCTTCCTGTTGCTGTTCGCCAATGCCTACAGCGCCTTCGCCACTGCCTACGCGCTGAACACGCAGTCGAACCTGGTTCCGATCAAGATCAGCTTTTTCCTGCAGGGTGATGTCACCGGCCGCTCGCCAATGCCGTTCGCGCTGGCGACCTGGATGATCATGTTCATGGGCGTGTCGATGGGTGGCTACCTCTTGTTGCGCAAGCGTGCCGAAAGGTGGCAGCAGTGAGCGCTCGCCTGAGGGCGTGGCTCGGGCGCGTCGGCCCGAGTCTCGTGCTTCTCGCATCGGCAGTGTTCTTCATCGCGCCACTGCTTTCGACTGCTCGGGCGGCCTTTCACAAGGTTCCCACAATCTTGCTGAATCGCAAGACATGGTTCCAAAAGTGGTCGCTGGAGGGGCTCCGCCGAGCGTTCGACGAGCCGAACTTCTGGCCCACCCTTTCGTTGAGTCTGAAGCTGGCGTTCGCGACGGTGATGATCACCATGTTGCTCCTGGTTCCCACCGCGTTGTTCGTACACCTGAGGTTGCCCAGGGCCAGAGCACTCGTGGAGTTCTTGACCGTGTTGCCCTACGTGGTGCCGCCGATTGCGCTCGTCGCCGGCGTCGCGGCCTTCTTCCGGCCCAACGCCCGTTGGTTCCTCAACAGCGACTACGCGCTGGCGCCTTTTTACGTGGTGATGGCGATGCCGTTCACCTATCGGGCCATCGACGCCGGGATCAAGGCGATCGACGTTCGCACTCTGGTCGACGCGTCGCGCAGCCTTGGTGGCACGTGGGCAACGACTGTGCGCAGAGCGCTACTGCCGAACCTGGTCGCCAGCTTGCTGTCATCGGCGTTTCTCACCGCGACGGTAGTGCTCGGCGAGTTCACGATCGCCTCCACTTTGGCGAAGAACACCTTCGCCACGTTCAGCTTCGAGTACTTCGGCCGCGACGCGCAGGGCGGTGTTGGGCTGGCCTTGCTGACACTGGTGGCCATCACCGCCCTGCTCGGTGTGTTGACTCTGCTCACTCGCACCAAGAGCCGCAAGGCGATGGCCGCGAGCCGTTACTAACGACAGGACTCGTCTTCTATGAGTGCACTCACCTTCGCAGGCGTACGCAAGACGTTCGGCTCCAACGTCGCTTTGGAGGGCTTCGATCTCGATCTGCATCACGGCGAACTGGTGACCCTGCTCGGCCCAAGTGGTTGCGGCAAGACGACGGCCTTGCGCATAGCCGCCGGGTTCGAGCGTGCCGACAGCGGCTCGATCCTGGTGGAAGGAGCCGACATCGGCAAGATGCCGCCCCACCGGCGCAACATGGGCATGGTGTTCCAGAGTTACAGCCTGTTCCCGAACCTCACCGTTGCCGACAACGTCGAGTACGGCCTGAGAACCCGCCGCATTGCCAAGCCGCAACGCACGGCTCGTGTCCTGGAGATCCTCGAACTGGTGCAGTTGGGCGCGCTCGGCGATCGTTACGCGCATCAGTTGTCGGGCGGCCAACAACAACGGGTTGCGCTTGCCAGAGCGTTGGCGGTGCAGCCGCAGGTCCTGTTGCTGGACGAGCCGCTCAGTGCGCTCGATGCCAAGGTGCGCACCACGCTGCGCGACGAGATCCGACGCATCCAGACCGAGGTTGGCATCACCACCCTGTTCGTCACCCACGACCAGGAGGAGGCGCTCGCCATCAGCGACCGCATCTGTGTGATGTCGAACGGTTGCATCGAGCAACTGGGCACCCCAACCGATGTGTACCGCGCGCCTGCCACGGCATTCGTAGCTCGTTTCGTGGGCACCATGAACGAACTGCCGGGCGAAGTCGGAGCTGGTGGTGAGGTGGACGTGCTGGGCGTCCGCACGAGCGTGCCGAATGCGGCGCACCTCGAGGTTGGTTCGGCACTCAACCTGCTGGTTCGGCCGGAAGACCTCACGCTCGCCGAAGGCGGCCTGGTGGGCACGGTTGCGTCGATCACGTTCCAGGGCGCCAGCACGCTCGTGGGGGTTCGGCTCGTCATCATTGATCGGTTGGTCAGCGTCGACGTGGGCCAGGGTGCTGCCGATCGGCTGGTCATCGGTGATCGAGTCGGTGTCGGGGTGAATGGCTCGAACGCGGTGTGCGAAGCCGTCGCGTGACGGCTCCCGCCCTGTGCGGTCGCTGATCGCCCGCGCCGGCGAAGAGGGTGTCGAGAGTCAGCCGTTGCGGAGCTCGACGGCGGTTTGTTGCACGGCGGCCACGATCTTGGTGTAGCCGGTGCAGCGGCAGAGGTTGCCCGAGAGGCCGATGCGAACTTCTTCCTCGGTGGGCGAGTCGTTGCGCTCGAGCAGTGCCGTTGCCGACAACAACATGCCGGGCGTGCAGAACCCGCACTGCACGCCGCCCGTTTCGAGCAGATTGCGCTGCAGCACGCTGAGGGCGGCGCCGTCGGCAAGGCCCTCCACAGTGGTGATCGACCGCCCCTGCGCCTGCACGGCCAGATAGCTGCACGAGTTCACCGGCTGGCCGTCGAGCAGCACCATGCAGGCACCGCACTCGCAATCGTCGCAACCCTCCTTGGTGCCGGTGAGGCCGATCTCGGTGCGGATGACGCTGAGCAGGTTGCGGCCCTGATCGACGGTGACCGGGTACTCGATGCCGTTGACGGTGAGGTTGATGTGGTGTGTGGACGAGTCGTTCATGACGCTGCTCCGATGCCGATCGCGCGATTGACGGGGATCGCGATGGTCTCGCCGCCGGCACGGCGTGCGGCTGCCTCCACGGCGCGCCGGGCCATGACGCCAACCGTGTGACGGCGGTAGCGCTCGCTGGCGCGTACATCGCTGATCGGCGTGGCCTGGGCAGCGGCCAGCTGACCTGCGGCAGCCGCAGCGTCGGCGACGCTGAGGCCGGCGAGAGCCTCCAGCCCGGTGACGGACAAGATGACGGGAGCGACGGCCGACAGTGCGACAGCCAGGCCGGCCACGCTGGAATCGTCGGCCAAGGTGACTTCGGCGGCGGCGCCGACGACGGCGATCTCCATCGCCCGGCGGTACTCGAGGCGCACGTAGGCGCTGTTGCTGCTGCCTTCGGGTGCGGGGATGTGCACGGCCACGCACAGTTCATCCGGCTCGGCAGTGGTGCGCCCCGGACTGAGCCACAATTGGGCGATGGGCACCCGCCGGCTGCCGCGCAGCGAACGCAGCTCGACCTCGGCGCCGAGCACCTGCAGTGCGGCGCCGGTGTCCATCGCGGGGGAGCCGTTCATGAGGTTGCCGCCCAGCGTGCCGATGTGGCGGGTGGACGGCGAGCCCACCAGCGCGCTGCCATCGGCGAGGCCTGAGTAAATGGTGATGAGCAGCGGGTGCATCTCGATCTCGTGGTGCGACACGAGGGCGCCGATGGTGACGCCAGCGGGGGTCTGCGTGACAGCCTTCAACTCGGTGAGGCGATCGATGGCCACCAGATCGGCAGGCAACGGTGCCTTGCCGTGACGAGCACCCACCACCAGGTCGGTGCCACCCGCGATCGGGCGGGCCCCGGCCGCAAGCGCGGTGAGCGCATCGTCCATGGTGCGAGCAATGGTGAAGCTCACGACTGGGCCTCCAGGCCGGTCTGGCCAAAGCTGTTGAGGGTGTTCCATACGCGCTCGGCAGTCATCGGCAGTTGCCGCACCGGCACGCCGACGATCTTGGCGATCGCGTTGGAGATAGCGGCGGCGGTCGCCACGTTGGGGGCCTCGGCCAAGCCTTTGGCGCCCCGTGGGCCCGCGTCGGGAGTGTTGATCTGCACGAAGTGGATGTCGATCGGAGGTGCATCGGCGCAGGTCTGCAGTTTGTACTCCAACAGTGCCGCATTGCGTTGGCGGCCCTGATCGTCGTAGGTGGTGCCCTCGGTCAGGGCCTGGCCGATGCCCATCAGCACGGCTCCTTCCACCTGCCCCTGGGCCCCGATCGGATTGATGATCGTTCCCGAGTCGTGGGCGGCGCTCACGTGCAGCACCCGTGCGACGCCGGTGTCGCGGTCCAGCTTCACGCGCACGGCATGACAGCTGAACTGCGGGGCCACCCACGCCGACATGCCCAGGTCGCCGACGCACGTGGAACCCACCGTCGGCGGCGCGCCGGGCGGCATTCCCGAGCCGTGCCCGATCAGCAACTGGCCGCTGGCAGCGATGCCCGCCAACTGCGCGATGGGGATGCCGCGGTCGGGGCTGCCGGCCACGCTGGCGGTTCCGTCGGCGAGCACGATGTCGGCCGGGGACGCTTCCAGTTGCTCGGCCGCGAGGCTGCGCAGTTGTTCGGCGATCTGGCCGGCTGCCGCCACCACGGCACGACCGTTGTTGAACAGTGTTTGCGAACCGGTGGCACCCATGTCGTACGGCGCGACGCTGGTGTCCTGGTACACCAGCTCGAAGTCCTCGGCGGCCATCCCCAGTTCGTCGGCGACCAGCTGGCGCAGCGTCATCACCGCGCCCGTTCCGCACTCCTGCGCACCGGTGATTATCTGGCCGCTGCCATCGCCGTCGATCTTCACGTACGCCCCCGACGGCACCGAGAAACTGGGCCACCAACCAATGGCCACCCCGATGGCTTCGTCGTCGGGGAGCGCCTGGCCGTAGCCGGCCGCGCCAACTGCGGCGTCGATGCATTGCTGCAGTCCGATCTCGCCGTAGGTCTGCCCACTCGGGCCCTCGGCTCCGGTGTCGACCGCGTTCAGCTTGCGGAACGCGACAGGGTCCATGCCCACGACACGGGCCACTTCGTCGGTGTGCGACTCCAGCGCCCAGCAGGTTTGCGGCGCCGTTGGCGCACGCACCGAGCCCGATGGCTGATGGTTGGTGTAGACGAGGTGGGCTTCGGCCAGCAGATTCGGGATGCGGTACGGTCCGAGTGCGTGCATCGCTGCGAGTTGGCTGAAGAAGCCGGCATCGGCTGTGTAGGCACCGTTGTCGATGGCCAACCACGCGCGGCGGGCGGTGATTTTGCCGTCGGCGCTCACTCCGGTCTCGAAGTCGTACACGATTCCCTCGCGCCGACGGTCGGGAGCCACGAACTCCTCCCGCCGGCTGAAGACCAGACGCACCGGCCGCTGGGCAGCGCGGGCGAGCGCGGCGACGTGGGCCTCGTAGTGGAAGCCGCACTTGCCGCCGAATCCGCCACCGAGGTGGGGCACGATGATTCGGACACGGTTGTTGGGTAGCTGCAGCGTTTCGCACACGCCGGCGCGGGCATCGAACGGCACCTGTGTGCTGGTCCAGATGGTGACCTTGTTGCCCTCCCACTGGGCCACGACGGCCCTCGGCTCGATGGGGACCGCATGGCAGCCGTCGGACACGTAGCGACTGTGCACGACGTGGTCGGCCTCCGCCATGCCCTTGTCGACATCGCCTTTCGCGATGGAGGCGAAGGAAGCATCGTTGCGGTGGCGCACCAGCACGTCGACGCCGCCGTAGCCTGCCCACTCCGTGTGGACCAGCGGCGAATCGGCTGCCAACGCTCCTTCGATGTCGTTCACGACCGGCAGCGCCTCGTACTCGACGACGATGGCGTCGACGGCCCGCTGGGCGGTGGCGGCATCGACCGCGGCAACGGCCGCGATGATCTCGCCTTCGAAGCGCACCACATCACGGGCGAACAGCGTGCGGTCCTGCACGAACGGGCCGAACTTCACGTCGGGCACGTCGTCCTGCGTCAGCACGGCGAACACGCCCTGAACAGCGCGTGCTGCGGAGACATCGAGCTTTGTGATGCGCGCGTGTGCGACTTCGGCGTACTTGAACTTTGCGGCCAGCGCGCCGGTGAGCGTGAGGTCGGCGGTGTAGCGGCCGCTGCCTGTGACCTTGTCGGGTCCGTCGGCGCGTACGAATCGGGGTGCGGTCGTGGTGCTCGCAGTGGTGGTCATCGTGATGCAATCTCCTTCTGCTTCCAATATGGCAGATTTACCCGGGTCACTTGGCCACGTGGTGAGTTCAGTAGCTGCGGGGAAGACCGAGAACGTGCTCGGCGACGTAGCTGAGGAACAGCATGAGGGCTGCGAGCGGAACGGCCAAGCGGCGACGGAGCATCCAGCGAGCCGGCCACGGCCCGCAAGACCGTGCCGTGTCGGA
>JANONE010000576.1:0-2746 GCA_031420675.1 Ilumatobacteraceae bacterium
AACTCGGCAAACCGGACTGATGTAAATCTCGCCGGTGCACGAACGACAGCCGTGGCAAGGAACGGCGTCGCTAGTCAGCGTCGCCCAGGAGCTTGCCCACGACGTCGGCGGCGTGTTGGTCGGCACGGTGGGTGCGGTGGGCGTAGATCTTCATCGTGGTCGTGACGTCGGCGTGTCCCAGTCGTGCGGCCACGGTCGGCACTGGCACGCCGGCATCCAAAGCGACCGGTCGACCGGCGCGAGTTGGTCCAGCGATGGCGTCAGCCGTCGGGCTCGAATCTGACGCGCGGTGGACGCTTGCGGATCGGTGCCAACGTGCGAAGGTCCAGCGCGTCGATGTTGATGAAGTCTCGATAGTTGTGGCTGATCAACTGTGCGTGGTGCCTGATCGCGAGCGAGGCAATGATCAGATCCTTGCGTTGCGACGGCGCGCCGAGCGGATGGCCTGCCGCTCGCGCTCGCTGTTGCAACTCGTCAGCGAGCGTTTGTCCTTCGTCGTCGAGATCCATGTGGTCGAAGGCATCCAGAACAGTGCGCATCGCGGCAGCAAGCTGTTGTGCGGTCGAGCCGCCGACGTCGAGCGTCGAGAGCCCTACCTTGACTTCGTCCACGACGATGGTGGAGATGCTCGGAGTACGGTCATCGAACTCCTCGGCGGCGATGAGCGCGAGGTAGCCGATGCGCAATGGGTGTGTCCTTGTGGCAATGATGCCGAGAACGTTCGTGTCGACGAAGTAGCGGAGTTGAGCTGGTTCAGCGCTCAAGGCGCCGTCCGCGCGACGTCTCATAGGAACCGTTCAGTGCCTCGTAGATGAGGTCCGCGTCCTGTGGCGTCTGGGCCTCGACCGCCTCTTGCAGCCGCGCAAGCGCATCGAGCAGCTGTGCCTGGCGGTGTCGCGCCGATGGCTTCGAATCAGTCGGCGCGCCGGAGTCGGGTAGCGACTCGAGTGCGTCGAACGGGATCACTGCTGCTGTGGGGCGCCCATAGCGCTCGATCACGGTGACCTGTCCATTCGCGGCTTGCGCCACGATGTCACTCAGTTGCGCTCGGGCCTCGGCAACTCCAACGACTGTTCTCATACCTCGAAGTGTACAACATATCGACGCATGTTGTACATCTTGTGCGGCTGCCTTTCGACATGCGGTTACTCGGCCTTGTTGCCGTGGATTCGTTGTCCGAGATGCTCGGCGGCGGCCTTGTCTGCAGATTGGCGGCGGGTGGAGTAGTGGTGGAGCATGACCTGCACGGTGTGACCTTGGCGGCCGCTCACAGCGGCGGGATTGAAGCCGGCGTCCATCAGTTCGCTGGTTGTCCATTTGCGCAGGGCGAGGATCGTGGCGTCGAAGCTGCCGTCGGTGAGGCCGTGCTCCTTGCGCAACTGGCGCATTCGTCGGGTGAGCAGTTCCGGGCGCAGGGGAGTGCTGCATGTGGGGTCGAGGCTGAACACGAAGCCATTCGACGCAACGGTGGTACCACAGAGCGCTGCGCGAGCATCCATCTCGGCAAGGTGTTCTCGGAGTAGATCGACGGTGGCCTCGTCGAGGCTGACTGCTCGGCTGCTCCTCGTCTTCGTTTGCTTCTCGACGACGATCCCGCCGGCATCGTTGATCGCCGTGTCGACGATCAGTTCGTGCCGATCGAGGTGCAGCCGGTCACGTCGTAGACCCGAGAGCTCGCCTCGGCGGAGACCGGTCGTCGCTCCGAGTGTGAGGACCGGCGCGAGCAGTTCGTCGTGTTCTTCGGCCGTTGCCAACAGGCGCAACAGCTCATCTAACTCGGGTGCGGTCGTGTGGCGTGGCGTGTGTGTGCTGGTCGGCAACTCGAAGCCATCGACGGGGTTGCTCGTCACCTTGCCGTGACGCTTCCCCCATTTGAACGCGCCACTCAGCAGGGCTCGGGCGTTGTTCATCCTGCTTCTGGACAGGCCCGCTCGGCGCATGTGGCCGAAGGCCTGGCGACCATGACGCGGATGTAAAGCCCGAGCATCGGGTTCAGCCGGGCGGAGGCGGTCATCAACGAGCGCACCTCGTCGATCGTGGGTGGGTGCTGCTCTCGCTGCGGCTGCGATGGGGCAGAGGCGAGCTTGGCGACGTTGCGTTGCACGAGCCCCCATCGCTCCGCCTGGTTCAGCGAGGCGCACAGGATCGCGTGGATCTGGCGGATCGTCGCCGGCGCCAGACCTCGCTTGCGCAGCTTGGTGTAGAGGCGGTCGATGTCGAGTGCGGTGAGCTTCGACAGGCGAATCGAGCCGAGGACAGGATCGATCTCACGGTCGACGTACTGGCGGTAGTGGTACAGCGTCGTGTCGGCCCGCCCAAGGCCGGTGATGTGCTCCAGCCGACGGCTCCAGCAGTTGGCCCAGCGTCGAGTCGTCCGACGACACCCTGCCGGCCGCAACGGCGGTCTCCAGCTGGGCGAGCGCTGCCTTCGCCTCGCGCTCCGACGTGGTCTTGATCGGGCGGATCACGCGCCGGTAGCGACCGGTTCGCCGGTCGAGACCCGCCGACACGACCAGCTCCCAAGTGCCCGAGTGCGCTCACGCATCGTGCCCATTGGAACCATCCCTTGGCGGCAGATTCGCGGTATGACGGTATTCCGAAAAGCAGGGAGCAGGTCAGAAACTGCTTCTGACCTGCTCCTTCTGGTGCGCCCCCTGGGTTTCGAACCCAGAACCTGCGGATTAAGAGTCGGCTTCAGCCTGTGTCAGCCCGTACTGCCGGGGTGTTGTTTGACCTGCTCAGGGCA
>JANONE010000577.1:0-3353 GCA_031420675.1 Ilumatobacteraceae bacterium
GACCCTCGGTCAGCCCACGTGCAGCACGATCTTGCCGACGTGCTGCTTCGTCAGGAACAGCTCTTGCGCCTGCGCGATCTCGGCGAGATCGAAGACTGCCGCGACGAGGGGCTGTACCTCGCCGCGCTCGATTAGCCGCACCAGACCCTCGAACACGCCGTCGCCGAGCACTGTGCAGCCGAACATGGTGATGTCCTTGAGGTACAACGTGCGCAGGTCGAGCGACACCTCGGGCCCGGCGATCGCGCCCGCCGTCGCGTAACGACCGCCGGACCGCAGCACGTCGAGCAATGACGGCCAAGTTGGACCACCTACCACGTCGATCACGACATCGACCGAATTCGGCCCGAGGGTTGCAACGAGATCGGCGTCGCGATCGACGATCTGGGTGGCGCCGAGAGCCAACACGGCCTGCTGCTTGTCAGAGCCCACGACGGCTGATACGGCCGCACCGCGGGCCACGGCCAATTGGACTGCCGCCGAGCCGACACCGCCCGAGGCGCCCGTGATCAGCACGCGCTCGCCGGCCTGCGCGCCGCAGCGCGCGAGCATGTTCTCCGCCGTCGAGTACGAGCAGGGGAACGAGGACAGCTCGACGTCGGTCAGCGCCGACGACACCGGGTACGCGTGTCGAGCGGGAACGACGGCGTACTCGGCGAACGCCCCGTCGACTTCGGAACCGAAGAATCGTGCGGCTGCCAGTGCCTCCCCGGGCGCGCGCCAGCAGGGTTCGACCAGCACGCGCTCACCGATGCGCATCGCATGCACGCCCTCTCCGACGGCCACCACGGAGCCGCAGGCGTCGATGCCCTGGATGCGCGGGAAGCTGAACGAGCCTGTCCAACCGCCGCCCGAATACCAGCCGACCCGGGTGCTGATGTCCGTGTTGTTGACGGCCGCCGCGGTGACGCGTACCAACACGTCGCGGGCGTGGAGCGTGGGGATCGGCACGTCGTTGCGGATCGAAAGGCACTCGTACCCGCCATGGCCGGTCAACAGCACGGCGCGCATCGAATCAGGCATCGCAAATCGGTCTACCATGCGCAGCGCCGCATCAGCAACGCTCCATGGCAATGAAGCTGCTGCTGGGCCGCTCTGCGCAGGCGACCGTGCACTTCGACGCTCTGCGCGCGCCGGCTGCGCCCTAGCCGTTATGGGGCTCGGTAGAACTCGGTGGGTTCCGCCGCCAGGGGAGTGTTACCGAGGATCAGGTCAGCGGCCTTCTCGGCCATCATCATCACGGGCGCGTAGATGTTGCCGTTGGTGACGTAGCGCATGGCCGAGGCGTCGCACACGCGCACGCCCTCCACGCCCCACACCTTCATCGTCAACGGGTCGACCACGCTGTCGTCATCCTCGGCGCCCATGCGGCAGGTGCAGCTGGGGTGTAGGGCGGTCTCGCCGTCCTTGCGTACCCAGTCGAGGACCTGCTCGTCGGTCTGCACCTCCGGACCGGGCGATATCTCGCCGCCGTCGTACTCGCCCATTGCCGGTTGGCGGAGGATCTTGCGAGCGGTGCGGATGGCCTCCACCCATTCACGACGGTCCTGATCGGTGGACAGGTAGTTGAAGCGCAGCGCGGGCTTCACCTTCGGGTCAGTGGAGACGACGTTCACCGACCCCTCCGAGTTCGAATACATCGGCCCGACGTGCACCTGGTAGCCGTGGCCGCCGGCGGGGGCGGTGCCGTCGTAGCGCACGGCGATCGGGAGGAAGTGGAACATCAGGTTCGGGTACTTCACCTCGTCGTTGCTGCGTGCGAAGCCGCCCGATTCGAAGTGGTTGCTGGAGCCGGGCCCCTTGCGGAAGAGCCATTGCAGCCCGATGAACGGGCGCCGCCAGAACTGCAGGCTCGGTTGCAGCGACACTGGCTTGGCGCACGAGTGTTGCACGTACACCTCGAGGTGGTCCTGCATGTGTTGACCAACAGCGGGCAGATCGTGCACCACCGGAATGCCCAGCTTGGTGAGGTCGGCGGCATTGCCGACGCCGCTGAGTTGCAGCAACTGCGGCGTGTTGAACGAGCCCCCGCACAGCACCACTTCGTTGGCGTGTGCGATGCGGGTCTTGCCGCGCACTGTGAACTCAACGCCGGTCGCCTGCTTGCCGTCGAACAGCACCCTGCTCACGAGGGCGCGCGTCGTGACCGTCAAGTTCGGGCGTTTCATCACGGGGTGGAGGTAAGCGCGGGAGGCACTGAGGCGGCGGCCGCGGTGCACGTTGCGGTCGAAACGGGCGAAGCCCTCCTGCCGGTAGCCGTTGACGTCGGACGTGCGCGGGTAGCCGGCTTGCTCCGTGGCGGCGAGGAACGACTCGATCAGTGGGTTCTGCGAGGGGCCCCTTTCCAGTATCAAGGGGCCGTCGCCGCCGCGCCACACGTCGGCGCCTGCCAGGCAGTTCTCCATCTTCTTGAAGTACGGCAGGCAATGCGCGTAGTCCCACGTCTCCATGCCTTTGTCGGCGGCCCAGCGCTCGTAGTCCAACGGGTTGCCGCGCTGGAAGATCATGCCGTTGATGCTGCTGCTGCCGCCCAGCACCTTGCCGCGGGCGTGGTACACGCGGCGACCGTTCATGAACGGCTCGGGCTCGCTCTCGTACTTCCAGTCGTAGAAGCGGCTGCCGATGGGGAACATCAGCGCGGCCGGCATGTGGATGAAGACGTCCCACTTGTAGTCAGGTCGCCCCGCTTCCAGCACCAACACCTTGTTGGCGGGATCGGCGCTGAGCCGGTTGGCCAGTGCCGATCCGGCCGAGCCGCCGCCGACGATGATGTAGTCGTATCGCTTCACTTGCAGGTACCCCTCGCCCAGTCTTGTTCAGTCGATACGGATTCTGTCGGCGGTGACCCTCAGCAACTCGCCCAGTTCGACGACGCTTCGGTCGCCGGGAAAGCGCGACGCAGGGCCGTAGACGTGCAGCGAGGCGACCACTCGACCATCGGTGGTACGCACCGCGGCGGCCACCGAATTGAGCCCGGCGGCAAACTCTCCCAAGGACCATGCATAGCCGTCGCGGCGCACCAACTCCAAGCGCTGCAGCAACACGTCGCCTTCGGTGATGGTTTGCGGGGTGAACGTTCCCAGTGGGCCGGTAGCGACCCGCTGCGCCAGTTCGGCATCGGCCGCCAGCACCACATGCCCCGACGGCACGGCGGACATGGGAATGCGATGGCCGGTCCAGTCGCGCACCTGCAACTCGTTGTCGGGCGTCAGCTGGTCGAGGTACAGCATGTCCGTGCCATCGGGGATGGAAATGCCGGCGGCCTCGCCGGTAAGACGAGTGAGCTCGGCCAGGTGCGGCCTGGCGAGTGATATCAGCGATCGGCCCGGGCGAGCGGCCGCCGCCAGCTCGAT
>JANONE010000578.1:0-5037 GCA_031420675.1 Ilumatobacteraceae bacterium
GATCACATACGTGATCGAATCAAGGCTGTAGAAGTAATAGCCGTCTGCGGTGCGCTCAAGCGCATTCTCGGGAGCGAGTACAGCACATGCCACCAGGGCGAACGGCAGGCGATCAGGCAAGGCCATGACATCCTTGGCCAAAGTCCATTGCCACGCGAACAGACCTTCAGCAACTTCCGTGGTCGCCGTGAAGACGTGACCAAACGGAACCTGGTCTTCGTGCATGTGGTTGCATCGATGGATCGAGTACAACACCTCCGCGAAGTCGGGCGGCGCGTTGCCTGAGTTCATCGACAGGTTTGTCCAACGCGTTTCATCCAGGTTGACACCTCGAAGTGCGAGCGGCTCGATGAGCCAGTAGAAGTCTCGGACCGTCCGGACGAACCGGGCCCGGTTGCCGGATTTGGGGTAGCGGCGCCGGGCGGTCCCGCCGACGGCGGCGCCTGCCAACATCATTGCCAGCTCGATCTCGCGAGGTTCGGACTCCATCGCATCTATGGCCAAGCGCACGTTGTCGGCGATCCGCATGTGGTCACGCTATGCGCGGACGCCCCGGGACCCCGCGAGACGCACAGAACGCGCGGTACAGAACGACGGCGAGCGCGCCGTGAGCGAACGCGCCAGAACGCATCTGGCGCGCCCCGGAGCCGGCAGCGATATGGGGCGCTCGTTTGCCACAGCCGGCAGACGTAGTCGTGGTCGATGTGCCACCTCACTGTTGGCTGGCTAGTTGAGCGGGCGTCGGGCACCGGGGGCTTACGATGAGCGACATGGTCAACACGCGCTCGTTCCGCATGGGCAGACTCGACCACGTACACATCCGAGTACCAGACAGAGCCGAGGCGGCCGCATGGTACGCGAAGCACCTCGGGTTCGAACCGGTCGACCGGTACGCCTTTTGGGCGACTGGCTTCGAGGGCGGCCCACTTCAGATCTCCGCCGACGGAGGCGAGACGATGCTGGCGTTGTTCCAAACCAGTGAAGGGCACCCCATGGTCGCTCAGGCGACCGGCGTTGCGTTCAGCGTCGATGTCGAGACCTTCATCTCATTCACACGTTCCCTCCCTGGTGAGATCAGTGGCCCCTCAGGTCGACCGCTCGTGCCCGACGACGTGATCGACTTCGACATGTGTTGGGCTTTCGACCTAGCGGATCCCTGGGGCAATCAGTATGAGCTCAACTGCTACGACTACGACCGGATCAAGGCCGATCTAATCGAGCCCGACGCAATTACCGCAGTCCGCTACTGGCCGCGCGAGTTGTATGACGAGCATGCCAGAATCAGATGAGCCGCCTTCGGGCCGCTGTGCGCGGAAGTGCCTCCTGACCGTTGAAGAGGTTGCCCCGAAGTGCCGCTCAGGGACACACAACCAACGACAGCGAGCCCCGAAGGAGCGACCAATGGTTGAGATCAACCGCGAACGACTGCTCGATTCGTTGCGCACCCTGCGCGGCTTCGGCGCGGAGGGATCCGGCGTGGTCCGCCCGACGTTCTCCGATGCCGACATGGCCGCCCGGCGCTGGCTGCGCACGCAGATGGAAGCAGCCGGTCTCGACGCGACGGTTGACGGTGTCGGGAACGTCTTCGGCCGGTCACGAAACGTCGGTCCTGCGTTGGTGATCGGCTCGCACTCCGACACTCAGCCACAGGGTGGTTGGCTGGATGGGGCGCTCGGGGTCATGTACGGCATCGAAGCCGCTCGCGCTCTTGCCGAGAACACAGTCAGCAGTCACCTGGCGATCGATATCGCCGCGTGGTCGGACGAGGAGGGCACCTACACCGACTTCCTCGGGAGCAGATCGTTCGTCGGGGAACTCACCGATCGGAACATGGCGGACACGAACGGCGCCGGCGAGAGCGTGGCCGCCGCGATCGAGCGGGTCGGACTGAACGGCATGCCGCGGGCGATGTTCGAACCAGAGCGTCACATCGGCTACGTCGAAGCCCACATCGAGCAAGGGCCGCATCTCGAAGACCTCGGTCACCGCATCGGGGTGGTGACGTCGATCATCGGCATGCGCGCGATGCGAGTCACTTTCGCCGGAGAGCAGAACCATGCCGGCACGACACCGATGGCTCGACGGAAAGACGCCGGCGTCGCACTGTTCGAGTACTGCGTTCGGCTTCGCCATCGATTCCAGCCACTCGCAGGCGCCACCACCGTCTGGACGATCGGGAATGCGAGGCTCGAGCCTGGCGCCGAAAGCATCGTGCCCGGCGCGGCATGGTGCACCGTGCAGTTCCGTGATCCCGATGAACGAGTCCTCGACAGCTTGGAAAATGCAGCAGTCTCTCTTGCCGCCGAGATGACCACGGAAGGCCCGGTTGACGTGTTCGCCGGGCTACAGAGAGAACGGACCCCACCGGCTGAGATGTCAGTCGACCTTCGACAACATCTTGTCACGGCGGCCCAAAATCGCGTTCCGGGCGCCTGGGTAGAGATGTCCAGCGCTGCCGCACACGATGCGATGGTCATGGCCAAGCATCTCCCCTGCGCGATGTTGTTCATTCCGAGCATCGGCGGCATCAGCCACGACTTCGCCGAAGACACCAGCGACGACGACATCGTGACCGGCTGCCAGGTCCTGGCCGACGCAGCCATCGCGATGCTCAGCCGCTCGCTGTAGGACGCAGCGATAGTTGAGGACGTGGGAGTCGGCTGCGTCATTGGGGGTGAGGACGCGCAGGCGGGTGGCAGTGCTGATGGTGGTGGGGTGGATCCACGAGCTCAGGGGCCGGTTCGAATCTCTGAGCAGGCACGATTCGACCGCCACCAGCTCAACCTGCGAATCCCTCCCGTTCCGCCAAGAACTCTCTGGACGTTCACCACGTCCGCTGTGATTCAAATTTCAGGACTCTGACCAGGTCCTCCATGCACTGACGTCCACCGGTGTCGTACGCTGTCCCAGAGACCGCACCAACCAGATCGTGGTCCGGCCGGCGGACTTGCTCTGGTCTCGATTCTGCTCGTTGGGCCTCACCGCACCTCCGAAGCAGGAGTGAGCTCGCTCCTCGACCGGATCGCAACCGAGGCGGACGATCATCCGCTCGACTTCTCACGACCTGAGAGATATAATCCAGTTTGTGGACAAATCGCCGACACCGTCACTCCTGCCGATCTTCCGGTCGCAGCAGCAGGCCGAGTTACTGGCGCTCATCCTCGGCGACCCGGTGACCGAGCACAGCCTGGTTGGGCTCACCGAGCGAACCGGCATCCCGTATGCGTCCGTCCACCGCGAGGTTGAACGCGCCGAGGCTTCGGGTCTGGTGACAAGCCGGCTCGTCGGAAGGACACGCCTCATCCGCGCCGACCAGGCGAGCCCGTACTTCAGCGGGCTGTCGGACGTGCTCGTCAAGGCGTTCGGTGTTCCCTGGGTACTCGGTGAGGCGCTCGCCGGCGTCGGCGGGATCGACGCCGCGTACGTCTACGGGTCGTGGGCGGCACGGTTCTCTGGCGAGGAGGGCGACCGCCCAGTCGGCGACATCGACCTCCTTGTGCTCGGAGGACCGGACCGCGACGAGGTCTACGCCGCTGCCAGTTCTGCCGAGCGACGGCTCGGGCGAGCTGTCCAGGTGACCATCCGATCGACCGGCTGGCTGACCGAGGGCAGCGGCACCTTCCACGACACGGTCGCCGGACGACCGATTGTGCCGGTGCCGCTGGCGGCTACGAGAACAGCTCCGGAGGATCGGTCGCCAACAGCTGCCCGACCGCCTCGACGACGGTCTGCGCCGTCGACAGTGCCCACGCCGAGTCGGCGGCGCTGATCTCGGCACTGGACGGGTCGAAGTACTGCGCCGCGTGGCGAGTACGCCGAAGGCGCTCGAAGGTGGGCTTGGCGAGCCCGGGGATCGGCTTCGCGTACTGGGCGCTGATGGCGTCCTCGACCGTCATGTGCGAACCCTCGCCGCCGGTCGCGCGCAGCCCTTGGCGGATGAGCAGTGCCTCGGCTGCCATCCGGTACGCGTCGTAGGCAGCAGCGAATGCCCCTTCGATGTCGCCCGCCTTCAGTCCGCCGTCGGCGGTGAGCAGGCGCCGTGCAGCCCGTCCGATGATCGTCGCGGCCGAGTCGCCGGCCGTCTTCCCGTCGATCCGTTCGAGGCGGCCGCGGCCGAGCAAGTACTCGATCGTGCTACGTCCGTCGGTCGGGGTGGCCACGGGAGTCACCGTACCTGGAGGGTGTCACGCTCGAGTCGCTCCCTCACGAAGCGGCGCAGCTCACCCATCGGGGCCCTGCGGGCGCGGCCGATGTGCACCGAGGGGAGCTGTCCGGAGCTGAGCAGGTCGTAGAGCGTGCCGCGGCTCACGCACAGGAAGCGGGCCGCCTCGGGCAGGGTGACGAGTCGAAGGTCGTCGTCGAGATCGGTGAGGTCTTGTGCCGTGGCGTGCATGGGGCGCTCCGTTCGATCGAGTTCGTTCACCGGGATACAGAGGTCGTTTCCGCCCGAGCGCAGCACGCCGATCACGAATTCCTTGATCAGTCGCGTGCGCAGTCGCGTCGATTGCACGCGACTGGGGGCGCGCTCGCGTGGTCAGCAACATCGCTGGCGCACCTTCGGGACCTCAGGCCGGCATCAGGTCGGCCTCGACGCGCCGGAGGTCCTCATGCGCAGCTCGTCGCTCCACCCGACTCGATGGCCAACACGGCTTCTCTCGTCCGGCCATGTACCAGCGCCGGTAGCCGGGGCCGACACACCCTGCGCCACTGAGTCGAACGCGGTTTACCAGCCGGCCGTCGGCACCTCAGCAGTCGGACGCGCACGCGACTGTCGCCGCAGCAGCGTCCCCGCAGCCGTGATGCAAGTGCGTCCACTTTCTGTCTCGTCCGGCATCGCCGGCTCATGCCCGTTCGGTCGCTCGCCGTTCGGCACGTCGGGGTGGTTGTGATGTTGTCGCTCGCGAAGCTCGGTCGGGGCAGCGAGGGGTACTACCTCGACGCAGTCGCCAAGGGTGCAGAGGATTACTACGTCGGTCGCGGTGAGGCCCCGGGGTATTGGGCCGGCCTGGGTGCCGAGCTGCTCGGCCTCGATGGTGA
>JANONE010000579.1:0-4499 GCA_031420675.1 Ilumatobacteraceae bacterium
GTGATCGGTGCCGGGGGGGCGGGCAACATGGTGAGGCGGATCTCGCCGCGCTGCACGTAGCCGATCTCCTCACGCGCCGCTTCCTCGATGCCTTCCGGCGTCTGCAGGCGGCTGACCTCGTCGGAGAGCTCGGCGTTCGCCTGATCGAGCGCAGAGAGCTCCTTGTCCTTGACGGCGATGTCGTCGCGCTGGCGCAGCCAGGCCTTCACTGGCAACACGAACAGTGCCGCGACCAACGCCGCGGTGATGACCGTGGCAGCGAGAGCAATGACACCTCGCTTGGCCCGACCCTTCACGAGCTGCTTCTCGAGCGCGATCGGCCGCGTGAAGTCTGCGAACCTGTCGCCGTGCTGGGTGTCGTCGGGTCGGTCGGCAGGACGGGTGCGCGACCTCGTTGCATCCTTCGGACGCGTGATCGCTGACGTCTTGTGACCGCCGGAACTCATGACGGACATTCTCGCAGCCGGGCGGCACGGAACAGCGTCACTGTCCGGTCGGACGGCGTGCGCAGCTGCACGTCAGCGCCGGCCGAGCGCGCCGCGGCCGCGGAAAGCAGCTGATTCGCCGAGTTGCTCCTCGATGCGGAGCAGTTGGTTGTACTTGGCCACACGATCGCTGCGGGCGGGGGCGCCGGTCTTGATCTGGCCACAGTTGGTGGCAACCGCAAGGTCGGCGATGGTGCTGTCCTCGGTCTCGCCGCTGCGGTGGCTCATCACGCTGGTGTAGCCGTGACGGGTGGCCAGGTCGACAGTGTCGAGCGTCTCGGTCAGGGTGCCGATCTGGTTGACCTTGATGAGGATGCTGTTGGCGATGCCGCGTTCGATGCCGGTGCGCAGGCGGGTGACGTTGGTGACGAACAGGTCGTCGCCCACCAGCTGCACCTTGCTGCCGACGGCGGCAGTGAGCGCGGCCCAACCGTCCCAGTCGTCTTCGTGCATGCCGTCCTCCAGGCTGACGATGGGGTAGGTGTCGACCAGGCGGGCGAAGTAGGCCACCATTGCCTCGGGGCTCAACACCTTGCCCTCGCCGGCCAGGTGATAGGCACCGTCCTTGTACAGCTCGCTCATCGCTGGGTCCATCGCGATCGCAATGTCGGTGCCCGGCGCATAGCCGGCCTTTTCGATGGCCTCGACGAGGAGCTTCAGCGCGTCTTCGTTGCTGGCCAGGTTGGGGGCGAAGCCGCCCTCGTCGCCGACGGACGTGGACAGGCCGCGGTCGTGCAGCACCTGCTTCAGTGTGTGGTACGTCTCGGTGCCCCAGCGCAGGGCCTCGCGGAAGCTGGGCGCGCCGACGGGCATGATCATGAACTCCTGCATGTCGATGCTGTTGTCGGCGTGGACGCCACCGTTGACGACGTTCATCATCGGTACCGGCAGCACGTGGGCGTTCGGCCCGCCGAGGTAGCGGTACAACGGCAACTCCAGGTCGTCGGCCGCCGCTCGGGCCACGGCGAGGCTGACGCCCAGGATGGCATTGGCGCCCAGGCGGCCCTTGTTGTCGGTGCCGTCGAGTGCGACCAGCTCGTTGTCGATGTAACGCTGCTCGAACACTTCGACCCCCACGAGCAGGTCGGCGATCTCGCCGTTGACGTAGCCGACAGCGGTGGCGACACCCTTTCCGCCGTAGCGATCGCCGCCATCGCGCAGCTCGACAGCTTCGTGCTCGCCCGTGGACGCACCCGACGGCACGGCGGCCCGGCCGCTGGCGCCACTGTCGAGGCTGATCTCCACCTCCACCGTCGGGTTGCCACGCGAGTCGAGAATTTCCCGGCCGATCACACTGACGATGTCGCTCATGACCTCCACCGTAGCGACGCATCGGTGGGGCTGACACGAAACATTCGTTCAAGTGGGCGGCTCTTCGAGCCGATGCTGACGTCATGGTCGATTCCATTGCGGACGATGGTTACCGAGCGCCGGCTGCAGCGTCGACTGCCACGGCCACGCTGCCCGTGGAACCGCCGAGCATGACCTTGGTTGCTGACAGCGGCCAGAAGCCCGGAAGGAGAAGCCCGAACACGGCGTCGATGCCGATCGCCAAGGCGGCCGCGAAGGCACGGCGCGACGCCGAATCGACTTCCATGTACCACACGTTGTTGCCACGGACGATGGTGGTCACGGCGCTGCTGGCGGCATTGGGTTTCCCCCTGCTCCTCGGTGTGCTGATGCGGCAAGGTCACCTCGAAGTCGACGGCAACGATTGGTTCTTCGATGATCGCGGTCGTTACCTCGCCACCGCCGGTGCGGTAGCTGCCGCCCTCTGCTATGCGCTGGGATGGTTGTGGTGGGGTGTCGCTGCCGCGCTCAATGCCCGGGTGCGGTCGCGCCACGTGGTGACACCGTTCCTCGTGCCGTTCACGCTCGCCCTCATCGCGGTGTCCGCCTACCTGGTGCCGCGACTGTTGAACGAGCGATCAGGGGGCATCGACGCGAACAACGACCGCCTGGTCGTGGCCATCAGCCTGATGATGCTGGCGTACATCGCCCACTTCGGGACCCTGAGCGCCTATCGCCGGGCGGCGGGCGCCGTCGGCGGCACGCAACTGCCATGGACGTTCATCATCGTGCTGCCGTGGGTGTTACTCGGATTCAACCTGGTGGCGCGTTTCTTCACCACCGCGGTGGGTGACTCGTACCTGCCCTTGATCGGCGTGGTCAACCTGAGCTTCATCGGGATGTACGTGCTCGGCACGTATCAGGCGCTGTCGTCGTTCGACAGAGCATGCGCCGGGCGCCACATGGCACACTTCGACCGCGACGAGCTGCCCCACTTCATGAAGCGCGGATAGCGCCGGTCAGCCGCGGTTCTTGACCTCGTCCCACAACGCGTCCAGCGTGGGCAGGCCTGCAGTCTTCAAATCGATGCTGCGCTCGCCAGCCAACCGTTCCACGTTCTCGAAGCGTCCGCGAAACTTGAGCGTCGCCGCCCGCAGCGCCGACTCCGGTTCCACGTCAAGGTGGCGAGCCACGTTCACGACAGCGAACAACAGGTCGCCGAGTTCGTCGTGCACAGCACCCGCTTCGCCGGCATCGACGGCTGCGCGAACCTCGGCAGCCTCCTCGTCGATCTTGGGCCAGGCACCATCCACGTCGCGCCAGTCGAAGCCGACCTTGGCGGCCTTGCGCTGCACCGCATCTGCGTAGCTCAACGCCGGCAGCGAGTGGGGCACACCCTCGAACACCGACGTGCGGCGCTTCTCCAGCTGCTTGATCGCGTCCCAGTTGTGGAGCACCGTGGCAGTGTCGTTGGCGACGACCTTGTCACCGCCGCCGGGGCCGAACACGTGGGGGTGCCGGCGTACCAACTTGTCGTGCACACCCTGTGCCACATCGGCCATCGTGAACCGGCCCTCTTGTTCGGCGATGGTGGCGTGAAACTCGATCTGATAGAGCAGGTCGCCGAGCTCTTCGACGAGCGCCTCGTCGGTGCTCGGGTCGTCGGGATCGAGTGCCTGCAGCGCGTCGACCACCTCGTATGTCTCCTCCAGCAGACAGCGCACCAATGACTGATGCGTCTGCTCCTGGTCCCACGGGCACTGCTCGCGCAGCGTGCGGGCCAACTGGTGGAAGCGAACCAACTCGCGGCCCACGGGAGCGGCGAGGTGAGGGATGTAGATGCTGGTCAGGTGGTCGGCCTCGACGATGCGATCGAGCTCCGACCAGGTGGTGTGCGTGATGCACTCGTCGGGTGAACCGAGCCGTTGCAGGATGATCACCGGCTCTTCGCCGGTGGAGCATTCGACGGCCAGCTTGATGTCGCTGAGCACCCAGTTCGCATGCGTGTGGGCGACCAGCAGCGGGCCGGCATGACCGGCGGCCGCGATGGCGAAGTCGTGCCCGTCGACGAGCGTGAGTCCGGCCTCGATGGGGTCGATGCCGAGTCGGGCATACACGATGTCCAGGAACGACATCGCCGGGTGGATGACGCACTCGATGCGATCATCCACCCGGAGGGCGCAGACGGTGCGTTCGAGGATCAGTGGCGAACCGGGGACTGCGTACAGAACCTCACCGTGTTGTGCGGCGGCAGCGACGAGACGGTCGGTGATCTCCGCGTACACGTCGGCGAACGTGTCGCCTGCTTCGTAGATCTCATCGAACGTGACCGCGTTCGGTACCAGGTGTGAGGACGGGTGGCGGCCGGTACGCAGATACCGGTGCGGAACCCGCTCGATCTCGGCGAGCGTGTGTGCGGTGACGTACTCGGAACCCGCCGGGCCGAGCCCGACGACGGTGACGCGGCGTGCGGTCACCCTTCGCTCACGGGCACGACCCGTGCATCCGTGGGATTCCAACTGCCCACGCGAGCATCGATGTTGATCGCGGCGGCGTCGTAGCGGTCACGAAGCGCTGCGCCCAGCTCGTTGGCGGAGAGCTGGAGCTTTTCCGCGTCGGTGAGCGTGAGGTCTGCGAACGGGCGCATCAGGACGATGACTTCCTGGTCCTGCAGCACGATCACCGCCGGCTTGCCGACTGCCGAGCCGGCCGCATCCAGTGCGG
>JANONE010000580.1:0-2830 GCA_031420675.1 Ilumatobacteraceae bacterium
GCGGACAACGAGGCCCACCTTGAAGTACTGCGCCAGCGCTCCGACCAGCGCATTGGCCACCTTGTTCCCGCGTTCGGCAACGGCATCGCACTCGCTGCTCCAGGTGAGCTTGAACTTGCGCGATTCGAGCGCTTCGATGACGGTGGCCTTTGCCCGGCCCGCATCGCCCGCGACTGTGAATTCGACAGCGTTCATCGCCGCACCTTAGGCATACCGGCGGGTCGGAGCAGCGTGCGGCTCAGACGGCGAGCTCGCACCAGTGCTTGTACTTGGTTTCCTGGCCGCGAACGGTGCGGGCGTAGACCTCGGCGATGGCCTTGGTCTTGGGGCCGGGGCACGGCAGGACACGATCGTCGACCGAGTTCACCGAACTCACCTCGGCAGCGGTGCCGCACACGAAGATCTCCTCGGCGATGTACAGATCGCTGCGAGCGAGGTTGTCGACGCGCACGTCGTAGCCGAGGTCGCCGGCAATGGCGCTGACCGTGTTCTGAGTGATGCCCTCCAACGCGCCGGCAGAGATCGGCGGGGTGATGATGATGCCGTTGCGCACGGCGAAGATGTTCTCGCCGGTGCACTCGGCCACCAGGCCGTTGGGGGCGAGCATGATGGCCTCGTCGTACCCGGCCTTCAACGCCTCCACCTTCGCCAGCGAGCTGTTCACGTAGTTGCCCGTCGTCTTCGAAGCCGGAGGCATCGTGTTGTGGTCGTGGCGCGTCCAGGAGGAGATCTTCATGCGCACGCCCTTGTTCACTGCGTCGTCGCCGAGGTAGGCGCCCCACGGCCAGCAGGCGATTGCCACATCGACGCTGCAGGGCAGGGTGTTCAGGCCCATCTCTCCATAGCCGTAGTAAGCGATCGGGCGGACGTAGCAACTCGGCAACCCGGTGGAGGCCACCGTCACCTTGGTGGCGGCGACAAGCTCGTCCACCGAGTAGGGGATCTCCATCCCGACGATTTTTGCCGAGTTGTGCATGCGCTGGATGTGCTCGGTGAGGCGGAACACTGCCGGGCCATCAGCGGTCTCATAGGCGCGGATACCCTCGAACACACCGGTGCCGTAGTGGAGTGTGTGGGTGAGCACATGGATCTGGGCATCCGCCCAGTCGACGAGTTCACCGTTCATCCAGATCTTCGGTGTCGTTTGGATCGGCATCGCTGCCCCTCTTCTTGTCGAGCGGTACTGGAACGTTGCGGGGCTGGCCCCGATGGCGGCGCGTCAGCCTGCCACGCGTGCGGCGATTTGGGAACCGATCTCGCTGGTGCTGCCGGTAACAGCTTCGGTACATGCGAGGCGGATGCGATCGGCCGCGGCACTCTCGCCGAGGAAGTCGAGCATCAGCGCCGAGCTCAGGATCGCGGCGGTCGGGTTGGCCTTGCCGGTGCCCACTATGTCGGGGGCGGAGCCGTGGACAGGCTCGAACATGCTGGGCCCGGTGCGCGCCGGGTTGAGGTTGGCGCTGCTGGCCAGCCCGATGCCACCACTGACCGCGCCACCGAGGTCGGTGAGGATGTCGCCGAACAGGTTGTCGGTGACGATCACGTCGTAGCGCTGCGGATCCTGCACGAAGTAGATGCACGCTGCGTCGACATGATTGTAGGCGGTGCCCACCTCCGGGTGGTCGGCGGCGACGGCGTTGAAGGCTCGCTGCCACAGGTCGCCGGCGAAGGTGAGCACGTTGGTCTTGTGCACGAGCGTCACGTGCTGCCGACGGGTCACCGCCAGCTCGAACGCGTAGCGGCAGGCGCGCTCGGTCCCCATCCAGGTGTTGACCGACCCTTGCGTGGCCACCTCGTGCGGGGTGCCCTTACGCAACACGCCACCCTCGCCCACGTATGGACCCTCGGTGTTCTCGCGGATGACGACGAAGTCGTGCGGCACTGTGCCGCCTGGCGCGGTGCCGATGAAGGGTCGCTGGTTGATGTACAGATCGAGCTCGAAGCGCATCTTCAGCAGCAGGCCGCGCTCGATGACGCCCGGTGGAACTTCCGGTGTGCCGACCGCGCCCAACAGGATGCAATCGAACCGACGGAGCTCATCGAGCACCGCATCGCTGAGGATCTCGCCGTCGCGCAGGTAGCGCGCCCCGCCCAGATCGAAGTCGGTGGTGTCGATGTCGACGCCTGCCGCCCGAACCACCTTCAACGCTTCGGCCGTGACCTCAGGGCCGATCCCGTCGCCACCGATGACTGCAATGCGATGTGCCATACGTTCGCAACGGTACCGTTCGACACCGTCGTCTCGCGAATGGCCGTCAGTCCAGCAAGCGGCCGTGACGGTGCCGGGTCCAGCTGATCGCCTGCTCGCGCACCCACCTGCGCAGTTCCACCATCGCCTCCGCGACCGGCTGGGTGAGGTCGACCTCCACTCCGGCCGCGTGACACTCGGCCAGCTGCTGGTCGGTGAGCGAGCCGATCACACGCACCCGTTCCACCGTTCGTGTCGCGGGGTTGACCACGTGGGTCCGAGGTACGCCCGCGACACGGGCGGCGAGATCGGCGATCGCGACCTGTGCCGGGTCGGCATCCGGGGCGACGTACACACCCACGCTGGGCAGCGGGCGGTAACGCAGCACGTTGCGTTCACAGGCGAGCCGCGAGGGGTCGTGCTCGACGCTGAAGTACTGGTTCCACACCTCCTGGAACGCAGCCTCCAGCGCGGCGGCAGTTGTGTGCGCAGGCGTCGACCAGGTGCCGAACGCTTCCACGTAGAACGGGCCGCCTGCCTTCGGCCCGCAGCCGACCGACGAGCGCTTCCAGCCGCCGAACGGCTGACGTTGTACGACCGCGCCTGTGATGTGGCGATTGACGTAGGCGTTGCCAACGTCTA
>JANONE010000581.1:0-6035 GCA_031420675.1 Ilumatobacteraceae bacterium
GCTTTCACGCGCTCCGACGACTGCCCCAGCAATGCCAAGGCCCGAATCGCCAATTCGGCCCGACGCGTGATCTCCAGTCGCACACTGTGAGACTCATGGTTTCAGCCGGCGGCTAATAGGGCCCAAAGGCCTCTTCGTCGACCGGGAGCATTGCGGTTAGGGTCGTTCGGATGTCGCTCAACCGGTGGATCGAACTGACCGAACGGAACCCTGATCACTCCACGCAGTACATCGAGCGGTTCCGCTCAATGGCCAACGCCGGTGACGATCTCGGCGGCGAGGCACGTTTCGTCGACGCCATGGTGGCACGTGGGTCGCGGGTGCTCGACGCCGGGTGTGGGCCGGGCAGGGTGGGTAGCCATCTCGCGCAAGCGGGGCACATAGTCGTGGGCGTCGACATCGACCCGGTGTTGATCGCCGCTGCCGAGCACGACCATCCCGGCCCCACCTGGCTGGTAGCGGACATCGCCGAACTCGACCTGGCCGCCAGCGGCATCGAGCAAGGATTCGACATCGTGGTGTGCGCTGGCAATGTCATGACCTTCCTCGATCCGGGCACACGGAGACCCGTCCTCGATCGTCTCGCTGCACACCTGCGCGCCGGTGGCCGCATCGTCACAGGTTTCGGATTGGGACGTGACTACTCATTCGCCGAGTTCTTCGACGACGTCGCGCAGGTGGGGCTTGCGGCCGACGTGTTGCTCTCTACATGGGACCTGCAACCGTTCACGGCCGATTCTGGCTTTCTCGTTGCGGTTCTGTCACGGAGCGCACCGGCTACCTGAGGCCTGTGAGATGGACGACTGCTGCGACACCACTGACGCCGGCGAGGCCACCTGCCCATGTTGCGGCGGCGCTGGCCGAGCCGTCGGCGTCGCGCCCGTCCGAGCCCACAACGCGACCGCTGCGGACGGAGCCTGGAGCTTCTGCTCGAACCCAACGTGCCGGGTCGTGTTCTTTCTCGACGAAGCAACGATCGACGACGACGACGTCGTTGCGCAGGTCGGCACGAAAGCGACAACGAAGCCGCTCCCCATCTGCTTCTGCTTCGCGCACACTGCTGCCGAAATTCGCGACGACCTCGCTGCCAACCACGGAACAAGCACCATCCAACGCGCTGTGAAGAACGCCGTCGCCGCTGGACTCTGCGCGTGCGAGGTTCTCAACCCCTCGGGTGCTTGCTGCCTACCTCACATCCACCGGGTCGTGCGGAGCACCAGCGAGACCCTGGCCACAGTGAGTGCCTCCATCCCGGCCACTGGGAAGCCGTCTCAGCCGCACGCTTCCGAGCAGTGATCGCAACTCACCGTCGGGTCGGTGAGCACCACGCCCACCGCGTCGCCGACGGCGGCCAGAGGGCCGTCGACGTGGGCCACACGGGCACGGCACTCCACGGTCCCGTCAAGCCATCTGACGCCGGTCAGATCCGCCGGCAGGTCGCCCGCCCGCAATGCAGTGACGGTGATCGAGCGATCCCTCATGACGTCACCGTACCGCCGGGGCTCTGTTGCCCGCCAGGTGGCCACTGTGGTCGGTGGGTGGTCAGTGATTGTGGCGGTGATGAATATCGGGGAGGTGTTCGTGCTCGTGGGTGAACGCCACGTGTCGGTGCTGCGTCGCTGAGAAGACTTCGAGGGCGTCGGAACGGTGGTGGGGGTCACTGGGATCCATCGGATGTGCATGCTCGATGAGCTCGTGAGCATGGACATGTCCATGGTGGCTGGTTCCGACGACGATCACGCCGACGAGCGACACCGTGAAGGCAACAACGGTGGTGGCCGTGAGTCGGTCGCCGTTGACGGGCCATGCCAGGACCGCCCCGATGAACGGTGCCAGAGCAAAGATGACTTGGCCGCGGGCCGCTCCGACGAGCCGGGCACCGGTGATCCACATCGTGATCGACAGCCCATAGCCAAATGCCCCGATGGCGAGCGCTGCCACGACGAACGCTGCGGCCGGTAGGCCATGGAGGAGGATACCGAGCAGGAGGTTGACAGACCCGGCGACGACACCTTTCACGAGCGTGATCTGCGAAGGGCTGTAGCTGTCGAGGCTGGCGGTGATGGCGTTGTCGATCCCCCAGCACACACAAGCAGCGGCGACCAGCAGTGCACCCGTCGCAATGCCCGCGCCGGCGGTGCCGGCCAGGACCACGCCGCCGAGAACGACGATGACGATGCCGAGTCCAGCGCGGCGACCGATGTGCTCTTGCAGGAAGACACGGGCGATGACAGCCGTCGCGACGAGCTCGAGGTTGAGGAACAGCGACACCGTTCCCGCAGGAGTTTTGTCAAGCGCCAGGACCAGCAGGACAGGTGCCAGACCACCTCCGAAACCGACGGCAAGCATCAGGCGTGAACGCTGCCGGCTGGACCCTTTCGAGCGTTGTTCGCGGAGCGCGAACGGAGCGACTGCGGCAGCAGCACCGAGGTATAGGAGCCCAGCAAGGGCGACCGCACCGACATTGTCGACGAGCAGTTTGGTTGCCGGAGTCGCCGCACCGAACAGAACGGCTGCAAGCGCGCACCAAACCCACCCGTTCCTCTGAGTCGCATGACGACGGGCGGCTTCCACGGACACAAGCTAGCTAGACCCAGCAACCCAACGAACCCCAGCCGGAATGATGGAGAGCCGTAGAGCCGGATGGCTTCTGGCAATGACCCGAATCGAGCAGGTATCGACCGTCACCCACTACGGATCGGCTCGCCGTCTGTTCGGTGCGTGTCAGCGTGCGGTGGAGAGCTTCGCGTCCGAGGCGGATCTGCGCTTGATCGATGACATGTCATCGGAGCTGGTGCAGCTTCGTTCGTTCTCACAGCCACCGCCGCATGACTTGTTGCTCGAAGGCCACCTTGCCCCAGTGCCAGCGACGACCGGGATCGTGCAAGGTCACCGCCGGGGCCGGGTCGGCGTAGAAGTTGCCGGCTCCGTAGGCGGCACGCCCGCCTCCGGTCTCGATGAAACAGCCGCCGTGCCCATCAAAGCCCGTTGGTGTCGGCGCGCCGGAGATGACAGCGCTGATCGTGTCCGCGACCACGTGCGCTTGCCCGTGCGCGAAGACGCCAGCGCGGGGAAGCGGCTTGCCGATGCCGAGGATGATGTGGGTGTTGTCCCCGATCGCGTAGACGTCGGGAAAGGCGGTGGTCAGCGTGGATCGATCGGCGTGGATCCAGCCGTCGTCGGCGGCCAGGGCGGAGTTGGCGATGACCGGTGGGGCCACGATCGGAGGCATGTACACGACCAGGTCGGCGCGCTCGCTGGTGGCGCCGAACTGCACACTGCCGGGCTCCACACCCGTGATCTGTCGACCCGGCTGGTAATCGATGTGCCGTTCGGACAGCAGCATCGTCACCGCGGCAGACACGTCGGCCCCTGCGACGGGCATCGGTGCGGGTTCGGCGCTGCGAACGGCGACCTCGACGCGGTTGCGTACTCCCCTCGCTCGTAGGCCGGCGTCGATCAGCAGGGCGGCTTCGTAGGGCGCTGCCGGGCACTTGTACAGGGGTGCGGCGGTGACGACGACGATTCGGCCTGTCTCGACGCGTCGGAGTTCTCCGGCCAGTCGTTCCGCGCCGCCCAAGGTGGCGAAGGTCTGACCGTGTTCGGCCATCCCGGGAATGCGGTCGGTTGCCCAATCAGCGCCGAGGCTGACGACGAGGTGGTCGCCAGTCAGCCGCTGGTCACCGACGGTCACGGTTCGCGTAGCAGGATCGATGTCGCTCACGTCCCCGATGACCACCTCGATGCCTCGGCGCTCCAATCGCCGCAAGGGACGCGTGATCTGGGCAGGGCGGCGTGCACCAGTCATCACCCACAGGTAGGACGCGGCGAAGGTGAAGTCAGGGTCGCGGTTGATGAGCACGACACGATGGCGACGGTCGAGCCGACGCCGAAGACGATTCGCGGTGGCGATCCCGCCGATCCCGCCACCGGCCACCAGCACCGTCTGAGATGTAGTCGACACCATCACAGGACCTGCGCCGCGTGTAGCACCTTCGCCAACACACAGATGTCGTCGACATGTGCGGCAACGCTCGGGATCTTCAAGAACTTCATCAGTGGTCTCCTCTGTTGTTCGGGTCGTTCATCAGGTCGTGCCCTTCCTGTGGGTCGTCGAGTTTGGTCGCCGCAGGAACCGGAGCGGTTCGATGTCGCCGGTGAGGGCGAGGCGCCGCTCGGGAACCGGGTTTCCGGTGAGCTGGCTGTCGTGGCATCGCATCGCGGCCCGCTGCCGGCTGCGCTCGACCGGAAGTCGTACGTGGATCTCATTCTCGGCCCGCCCCACGAAGCGACCGTTGAACTCGCCGTTCAGTGCGTCGGCGACCTGACTGCTGAGGGTCCACGCGAGCACCGGGAGGTCGAGACGGTCGGCGACGGCCATCGCTGCCGCGGTTGCCTGGATGTGGTCGGGATGGCCGGTGATGCCTCCTTCGTCGAATACCAAGATCAGGTCGCTGTCGGCGGCGAAGGGCTGGATGGCTTTGGCGAGGAGTCCAGGATCGACGGTGGACAGCTGTCCGTCGGGATGGTCGAACTGGTGGATTGTGCTGATGCCGAGTTCGGTGGCCGCTGCTGCCAGCTCGCTGCGTCGCGCTGCGGCAAGATCGCCGGTCGAGGCGCCGAGTGTGGACGCCTCACCGTGCGTGAGGCACACGAGGTCGATCGAGGCCCCCTGGTCGATGAGCGTCGAGATGATCGCGCCGAGGCCGAAGCTCTCGTCGTCTGGGTGAGCGCACACGGCGAGGACCTTGTGTGCGGCCGGCATGACGTCGGCGCGGTTCATCGCGGAGCCATCCGGGTGAGACTGTTCGGCTCGTCGGGCTGCGGCAGCTGGATGGTGAGGACCTGGAACGCGCCGAAACTCGGGGCAAGGTGACGACCGAGGCGTTCGAGAGTGGGTGACCAGCGTTCGATCAGCGGGAGTGCGTCTGGCGAGTACAGCCCCGCACGAAGCGAGCAGCGCCCGTAGGAGGCGCCGAGGTCGGTGAGTGAACGACGGTCGAGGAGGCGGACCATGTCCCAGGGCGGCATGCTGAACTGACGCCGTTTCCACCAGCCCCATGGGCTGGTCCGATTGAGCGAGCCGACCACGACGCGACCTCCGGGTTTCGTGACCCGGGCCAGTTCGGCGAACACACGAGCGGGGCTGGCGGTGAACTCGCAGACGGTGACGGCGAAGGCGATCTCGACCGATCGGTCGTGGAGCGGGAGCTGGTGGGTGTCGCCGAGCAGGAGCGCACCTGTGGTCCGGTTGCGGGCGATGGCGAGGGCGTCGGGGTCGCGGTCGACGCCGATCACGTAGGCGCCTTCGGATTCGAGGCGGTGCATGAACCGACCTGTGCCGCATCCTGCGTCGAGCACGGCACGTCCCGAGATCGGTCCGGCGGCGTCGAACAGCATCCGGTGTTCGATCGCCGTGGCGTGGCGGCCCCAGGGCCGGTCGAACCAGGTGTCGTACGCGTCGGCTGGGGTGGTCCAGCGTGTCGGCGGCTCGATGGTGATCATGGGTGTCAGAACGTGATCGTCTTGTCGGCCCAGAGCGTCCAGTCGGTGGCCTCGTCGAGGGTCGACCGGCGGGCTTCAGGGATGAGCATCTCGTCGGTGAGCCCGCGGGCGTCCATGCAGGTGCCGCACAGGCCGATCTCGGCGCCGTGGCGGGCGGCGGAGGTGAGCATGCGGTCGAGGTGGTAGTAGCCGTCGGGGAGCTTCTGGCCGGCGACAGCACAGCCGACAGCATCACCAAAACCGAAGACCTTGACGTTGACGTCGTCGCGCTTGGCGAGGCTGCCGGCGAGGCGGAGGCCGTTGTAAGCGCGTTCGTCGCCGTACGCGGGACCCTGCAGGATGACCAGCACGTTCATGACGTGATCTCCTCAGTAACGGTGGACTGCATTGGGAGGTGGGCGTTGCGCCATTCGGGGAAGCCGTCCTCGAGCCGGCGCGCGTGGCGCCCGCGGCGGCGCAGGAGTTGGACGGCTTCGTCCGCGAACACGCAGTACGGCCCACGGCAGTACGCGACGACATCGACATCGGCG
>JANONE010000582.1:0-1722 GCA_031420675.1 Ilumatobacteraceae bacterium
TCCGCCGGTGCGGCTGGTCGCAATCGGACCCGTGTATCGCAGGGACCACCTCGATCTCACGCACACGCCGATGTTTCACCAGGTCGAAGGCCTCGTGGTCGGCAAGGGCGTGACGCTCGCGGACCTCAAGGGCACGCTCGCCGCCATGGCTGAAGCGTTGTTCGGCGCCGGCACCGGCGTCCGCTTCCGCCCGAGCTTCTTCCCCTACACGGAGCCCAGCGCTGAAGTCGACATCCAGTGCATCAAGTGCAAGGGCGCCGGTTGCGGCATGTGCAAGCGCACGGGATGGATCGAGATTCTCGGCAGCGGCATGGTCCACCCCGCGGTGTTCGAGGCCGTGGGATACGACCCGGACGAGGTCACCGGCTTCGCCTTCGGCATGGGCGTGGAGCGCGTCGCGCTGCTGAAGTGGGGCGTGGAAGACATCCGCCTGTTCTACGAGAACGACCTCCGCTTCCTGGAGCAGTTCGGCCGATGAAAGTCCTGCTGTCCTGGATCCGCGAGTTCGTTGACGTGCCCGAGTCGGCCGAGGAAATCGGCACGCTGATGTCGGTGCGCGGCCTCGCACTCGAAGGCCTCGAGCCTGTGCGGCTTGCCCTGAGCGAGCACAGCGAGTCGAAGGGAGACGATGTCGTGATGGACTTCGACGTCACCGCCAATCGTCCCGATTGCCTGTCGATGATCGGCATCGCGCGCGAAATCGCGACCGCGTACCAGCGTCCGCTCAACGTGCCAGAAGGGCGGGACTTCAGTCCCGCCAATTCCGGCGCGACTCCCGCCGGCACCGACCACGCGATCGTCATCACCATCGAAGCGCCGGAGCTGTGCGGCCGATACGCTGGCGCGGTCGCCGACGTGACGGTGGGACCGTCACCGGAGTGGATGCAGTCACGCCTCACCGCCTGCGGCATCCGTCCCATCAGCAACATCGTCGACATCACCAATTACGTGCTGCTCGAGCTCGGCCAGCCGATGCATGCGTTCGATCTGCACAAGCTGAGCGGCCCGGCCATCAAGGTGCGCCAGGCAAGGCCCGGTGAGTCGATCAAGACGCTCGACGGCAAGCTGCGGACGCTCACACCCGACATGCTGGTCATCGCCGACGCCTCGCGGGCACAGGCCATCGGTGGCGTCATGGGCGGCTCCGATTCGGAAGTGACCGACGCCACGACCCAGATCGTGTTCGAGGCGGCGTACTTCAAGCCCTCGTCGGTCCGCGCCACCAGCAAGGCATTGGGCCTCAAGACCGACGCCTCGACCCGCTTCGAGCGCGGCATGGATGTGACGGCACCCGCACGAGCGATGGCCCGTGCACTCGCGCTGCTCGAACGGATCGGCGCGGGCAAGCCGGCTGGCGTCATTCAGGACGTCTATCCTGCACCTCAACAGCCGGCATCGCTGACGCTCGACCGTGCCCGCGTGCCGGGGTTGCTCGGCATGGAGGTTCCCGACGCCGCGGTGGTTCGCATCCTCGACTCGCTCGGTTTCACCACGGCGGCCAATGACGGCGGCTGGGTCGTCACCGCACCGTCGTGGCGCGTCGACATCCGGCGCCAGGTGGATCTGATTGAAGAGGTCGGACGCCACCACGGCTTCGAGCATCTACCGAGCACGTTCCCCGGCGTGCAACAGGCGCCGGCTTCGTCCGACCCGCGGATTACGCGCGATCGCCGCGTGCGCAATGCGCTGCTTGGAATGGGCTACTCGGAAGCCATCACGTTC
>JANONE010000583.1:0-7765 GCA_031420675.1 Ilumatobacteraceae bacterium
CATCGTCAGCATCAGTGCGACGTCGGTGCCGGGCAATGGTTGCAGGAACGAGTCGGCCGCATCGGCGGTGATCGTGCGCTGCGGGTCGATCACGATCACCTGGGCTCCGCCCGCGCGGGCTGCCTCGATCACCGGCCACAGGTGACGGTTGGTGAGGCGTGTGTTCGTGCCCCACAGGATGATCAGCTTGCTGTGCGCCATCTCGCTTGGATCAAGGCCCTTGCCCGTGCCGTTGGTGGTGGCGGAACCGGCCCCGGCGGTGGCGCCGCACAGTGAGCCGACCACTCGCGTGGCGCCGAGGTGGTGCCAGAACCGGTCGCCGAACATCAGCGCCAACAAGCCCTGGTTCCCGGCGCTGACGTAGGGCATGATCGCCTCTGCGCCGTGCTCGGCGATGATGCCGTGGTATCGGGTCGCGATCTCGTCCAGGGCGTCGGCCCACGTGATCTCCTGGAAGCGGCCCTCACCCTTTTCACCGACTCGGCGGAGCGGGTGCAGCACGCGATCTGGGCTGTACACGCGGTCGAGGAATCGGTTCACCTTCGGGCACAGTTCGCCTTTGCTGTACGGGTGCGCCGGGTTGCCGCGCAACTGAACCGCCTGCGCGCCCACCGTGTTGCCGTCGATCGTGTTGCTGACCACCGTCACCTGCCATCCGCAACTGTCGGGGCAGTCGTGATGGCAGGTGCCGTGGACGATGCGGGACGTGTCGCTCATGCGGGTGAGGTTATGCGGTGAGCGGCTCGATGGCTGGCGGCGTTCGGCCGGCGCCCATCCGAGTCTCTACTCCCATCCCGGGGTGCGAGTAGCCACTCGCATGACTGGCAGGCACTCGCACCGGGGGGCTGTTACTCGGATCGGGGGGCTGGTACTCGGATCTGGGCAGCACACGTTCGACCGGTTCGAACGCCTGCCCGGCCTCCTCGCCCTCACTGGCGCCCATCCGTAGCGCCCGGGGGCACGAGGTGGCTGTCAGCCCGGGCCGGTTTCGGTGAGCCTGCGGATCTGGCGGGCGACCTCACCGAAGCGCTCCAGGCGCTCGGTCATCAGGTCCGGCGGCCCCATCGCCGCGTTGTAGAACACGAGGCGGGTGGCGAGGCCTCGGTACTTGTCGACGAGTGCGTGTGCGAGGTCGGCCCACGACGACTCCGTGCAGAACGTCGCCAGGTGGTCGTCGGTGATCTGCGCCGCCATGCTCGTCACGTCGCCTGCCTTCTGGTGCTCGCGGATGCGGGCGGTGGTTCCCTCGAAGCCGGCGTCGTCCCAGATGAACGCGTAGTTGGGCGTGCTGCCGTAAAAGCTCAGCATGGCGCGCAACAACTCGCGATCACCGGCCCGCTCGGCCTCGGTGTCGCCGACGATCAGGTTCACCGGCACGATGATGGCGATGTCGTCGGTGCTGCGCTCGCCGAGCTCGGCACCGATTGCGACGTTGGGCAGAACGTGGCGCACCAGGTAACCGGGCTCGCCGAGCGGGTGCACATGCACGCCGTCGGCGACCTCGCCGGCCATGCGCAACATCCACGGGTTGACGGCAGCGACATCCACCTTCGGGTCGTCGAATGCAATGGGTCCGGGGCTCCATTGTCGATTCAGCCAGGTGAGCTCGTAGTACGGCCCGTGGTGGTCGAGCGGCTCACCGCGGAAACCGGCGAAGCATGCCTTCACCGCTCTCACATAGTCGCGAATACGCGGGCCGGGAGGGTCGAACTCCACGCCGTAGCGGCGCACGACATGGGTGCGCACCTGCGTGCCGAGACCGAGCCGGAAGTTGCCGCCGGTGGCCTCGTGCAGCTCCCATGCCGACTGCGCGGTGACCATCGGGCTGCGCGGGAACGCGACAGCGACGCCGGTGCTCAGCTCCAGCGAGGGAGCGGCAACGGCGGCGACCGCGGCGGAGAGGTAGGCGGTGCGGCCGGCCTCGGTGAACAGGATGCCGTTGAAACCGGCGGCCTCGATCTCGCGTGCAGCGGTGCCCATTTGCTGCAACGGCTTGGGTGTGAGCATCACGTCGACGTGCATCGCGCGAGCGTACGACCACGGGTCCGTGTTTCGAAGGGTGGGAGCACGGATGGACGCAGGGGTAGGCCTGTCAGGTCGCGATGCCACTACGGTTGCCGTTTCCGGCGCGGGGGCGCCGGATCGAAGGGGTGGACGATGGCAGGGTTCGACGTACTCATCCGCGGCGGCACGGTGATCGACGGCACGGGCGCGCCCGGCCGTTTGGCCGACGTCGGCATCGTTGGTGACCGCGTGGTGGCGGTGGCGCCACGGCTGGACGGCACCGCCACGCGCACCATCGACGCCACGGGCAAGCTGGTGACACCCGGCTTCGTCGACATCCATACGCACCTCGATGCACAGATCGCGTGGGACCCGAAAGGTTCCAGCAGCTGCTACCACGGCGTCACCAGCGTGGTGATGGGCAACTGCGGCGTGACCTTCGCTCCATGCAAGCCGGAGGACCGCGAGTATCTCGCGGAGTTGATGGAGAGCGTCGAGGACATTCCTCGCGCTGCGATCCTCAGTGGCCTCGCGTGGGATTGGGTGACCTACGGCGAGTACCTCGCATCCATCGGTCGCCTGCCGAAGGGCCCCAACGTCGGCGGCATGGTGGGCCACTGCGCGCTGCGCCAGTATGCGATGGGCGCGCGCAGCATGGAGAAGGACGAGCCGACCGCCGACGACATGGCGGTGATGACCGACCTGTTGGCCGAGGCCCTGCGCGCCGGTGCGTTGGGCTTCAGCACCAGCCGCACCTATCTGCACAAGGTGCCCGACGGCCGCCCCGTGCCGGGCACGTTCGCCGAGCCCGAAGAGCTGTACGCCTTCGCCGATGTGCTCGGCCGGCACGGCGCAGGCGTGTTCGAGAGCGCGAGCCGCTTGGGTGAGGGCGAACGCGAATCGGTCGACACACCAAAGACCCGCGCCGAGGTGGCGTGGATGGGCGAAGTCAGCCGTCGAAGCGGCCGGCCGGTCACCTTCGGGCTCACCCAGCACGACAGCCGCCCGGATCTGTATGCCCGCGTGATCGAGATGGCCAAGGAGGAGAACGCGTCTGGCGCAACGTTGCGCCCGCAGACGACGGCCCGCAGCGTGGGGATCCTGTTCAGCCTGGACACGCGCACGCCGTTCGATCGGGCGCCGTCGTGGCGCCAACTGCGCGGCCTGATCAACGGCAAGAAACTGTTGGCGCTACGCGACGCAGCCACTCGATCGAAGCTGATCGAGGAAGCCGAGTTCCACCAGCCCAGCCTCGACCTCACCCAGGTGTTCGTGCTCAACCAGCCCGGTGGGGCCCGCTACGACCTCAACCCCGAGCACTCGCTCGCGGCCGAAGCCGACCGGCGCGGCATCAGTGCAGCGGCTGCCTACATCGAACTGCTGCTGGAGACCAATGGCGAAGTGGTGTGCAGTTGGCCGTTCCTCAACCAGCAACTCGACGCGGTGGAGGAGATGCTCGACGATCCACTCGTCACGCTCGGCCTGGCCGATGCCGGCGCGCATGTGGGCCAGATCCTCGATGCCAGCCAGTCGACGTTCTTCCTCACCTACTGGGTGCGCGAGCGCGAGCGGTGGAGCATCGAGGAAGCGATCCGTCGCCTCACCAGTGACACGGCCGATCTGTTCGGCATCGAGGGCCGAGGCCGTCTGCGGCCCGGCTCGTACGCCGATGTCAACGTGATCGACTGGGACGCCCTGCAGTTGCCCGCCCCCACCTACGCTTACGACTTCCCGCACGGCGCCGGCCGCTACGTGCAGAACGCCCAGGGGTACGACTTCACCTTGGTGAACGGCCAGGTGTTCATGGATCATGGAGAGCACACGGGCGTCTACGCCGGCGCCATGCTCAAGAACAGTGAAGTTCAGTGAGGCGCCGCTCCCGAGGGAGACTTGCATCATGAAGACGACCCCGACCATCCAGGCCCTGCGCGCCGAGCATTCGCATGCGCTCGACATTTTCGACTCGCTAACAGCGGCCGAATGGGCGCGGCCCAGCGGTTGTGCCGGCTGGCGCGTGCAGGATGTCGCGCAGCACATGGCCGCAACGTTCCACACCATCGCCGACCCCGGCTCGATCGAGAGCGGCACGTCCCCCGATGTGGAGCAGAACGCCGAAGTTCCGGTGCAAGCTCGTCGCGACTGGTCGGTCGATCAGGTGAAGGCCGAGTACCGCGAGTGGAGCGGCAAGGGCATCACTGCGCTGACAGGTTTGCAGGCGCCGCCGATGGCCGACATGGTGATCCCGTTGGCCAACCTGGGCAGCCATCCGATGCGCCTGCTCGGCAACGCGATCGCCTTCGATCACTACTGTCACTTACGCCACGACATCGGCGCCGCAGTGCGTCGCGCCGCCGATCTGCCCCATGACCCGCTGGTGTTGGAGGTGTCGATCGAGTGGATGCTGGCCGGCATTCCGCAGATGAATGCAGCGGCTTTGGCCGCGTGCGACCACGGCGTCAACTTGGTGCTCATCGACCTGCGCCATTCGGTGCACACGTTGCGGCCCGGTGCCGCGGGCGAGTTGTGGACCGTTGCCTCAGGCACCGACAACTCGCTCCCCATCTGTGTCACCTCTGCCCACGAGTTCATCAGCTGGGCCACCAAGCGCAGCGACTGGCGCACCCACGTGCAACTCACCGACCAGGCGGTCGCCCCCACCCTCGACGCCATCAACGTCATCTGATGAACTCAAGTGGCGCATGGCCTACGATCCGGGCATGACCGTCGTCCTGCTCCACGGAAACCCCGAGACGCCCATCATCTGGGAGCCCCTGATTGCCGAGTTGGGCCGTTCGGATGTGGTCACTCCGCAGCTACCCGGGTTCGGCTGCGCGGTGCCGGAGGGCTTCGCCGCCACCAAGGAGGACTACGTCGCCTGGTTCACAGGCGTGCTGGAACCAATGGTGGCCAAGCACGGGCCGGTCGACTTCGTCGGACACGACTGGGGTGGCGGCATCGGGATGCGTGTCGTCTCGCTGCGCCCCGAACTGTTCCGCACGTGGGCTTGCGACGCGCTGGGTCTGTTCCACGCCGACTTCGTCTGGCACGACTTCGCCAAGATCTGGCAAACGCCGGGTGCCGGCGAGGAGTACTTCGAACAGAACCTGGCGACCCCCGCCGCCGATCGGGTCGCGCTGTACGAGATGATCGGCATCCCGAGGGCAACCGGCGAGCGGTTGGTGGCTGTCACCGACGACGTGATGTCGAAGTGCATCCTCGCGCTCTACCGTTCTGCACCGGAGGCCGCGATGAAGGAGTGGGGCGCCCAGTTGGGCCCCGCCGGCACCCTCCCTGGATTGGCGATCATCGCACCCGACGACCCGTTCGTGCGCGGTGAGGACCTCGGTGGAGAGGTCGCCGACCGTCTCGGCGCCGTTCGCCATTCGCTGGCCGGCCAGGGTCACTGGTGGATGTTGGGCGACCCCGCCGCGGCCGCCGCCGCGTTGACCACCTTCTGGGCCGAGGCGTATTGATGGATGGCGCAGGGATGGAGAGCCTACCGATGGAACCGCAGGTGTTGGCGTGCCCGCGTTGTGGCGCCGACGTGAGCGAGCGGTTCTACGGCCCGTGCACGTCGTGCCGTACCGAGTTGCGCGTGAAGTTCCTCAACGAGGGGCGCGTGGTGGAGGTGGCCGAGTACGTACCGAAGATGAACGTCACGCCCAACGCCGTCGCGCTGAAGGACGATTGAACGCATCCCGACATCGGTGACCCGTACAGGAGGTGCAGACTCGTGCATGCGACGCTCCACTGACACACGCCCCCCTCGGACTCTCTGGCATCACCACCCCGGCGTTCGTTCCGGCGAGCAGCTCACGCTCGGCGAGCGGGCCGCGGACAAGATGCGCAACGGCATGGGCTCGTGGGGGTTCGTGTTCGGAGCGCTGATCTTCCTGTTCGGCTGGACGTTGGGCAACCGCAACGTCGGCTTCGACAAGTACCCGTTCATCCTGCTCAACCTGATTCTCTCCTGCCTCGCCGCAATGCAGGGCGCGATCTTGTTGATCGCGGCCAAGCGCGAGGACCAGATCAGCAGCGAGCTTGCCAGGCACGACTACGAGACCAACGTCGAGGCTGATCGGATCGTGAAGGAGATCCATGCGTTGACGACCGAGATCCATGCGCAGACCGTGCAGCACCGGTCGCCGACGCTGCCGTCCTGACCCGCGGCGGGTGGCGGTCCTGATCGTCAGTGGATCACGGTGCAACCGAGCAGCGTGGCGATGCTCGCGGACGTTGAAGACCTGCGTGTCGCCCGAGGCGTCGGTGGCGGTGAAACAGTTCGGTGAGCCGGTGGCCCGCAATCAGTCGCCGGTGGGCAGGCCGCCACCGGGGCGGAACACCGGGGCGTTGGCCTTGCCGGCGTTTCGCGCGGCCATCTGCCTACGGATGGAAGGGCTCGCGGCCGGAGTCGGGCGTCCATGGTCGGCAGCGGCTTGTGTGCGATTTCGATTCGTCCGCAAGACGAAGCCGGAGCGAGCGCCAGGTGGCTGCGGTGGGGGTTCCACGGCGCCACTACTGTCGGGCCGTGACCACCGGGGCCTCTCGCACGCTGCTCGCCGGTGGCTATCGCAATGAGGTGTGGAAAGTGCGCGACGGCCGCCGTTGGCTGATCGAGAAGCGCTACGCCGACGACCCGGGCGAGCCGAACCCGATGTACCCGAACCTGCCCGACCACGAGGCAGCCGCGCTGGCGTTGCTGGGGCCGCGTGATCTCGCGCCGCGGTTGGTGTCGTTCGAACCTGGCGTCTTGACCTACGAGTTCGTCACTGGCGCGATGTGGCAGCCCGGTCGATCGAACGGCGTGGAACAGGTGGCCTCGCTGTTGTGCTCGGTGCACGCGTTGCCCGCGCCGCGTGCGATGCGGTCGCTGTGCGGCTCGGCCTCGGAGGCGCGAGCCCACGGCGATTCGATGGTCGCTGCCGTGGCGGACGGATCCTCAACGCGTGCCGCGGTTTCGTTGTTGGCCGCGCGGCCCGCGACTGTCTCGGATCGCGTGGTGCGCCGTCGCTCGCTGGTGCACACCGACTGCGGGCCCGGCAACATCGTACGTACGCGCGGCGCGCTGGTGCTCATCGACTGGCAGTGCCCCGGTCGTGGCGACCCGGTGGAGGACATCGCCTGCTTTCTGTCACCGGCGATGATGATCCTGTACGAGTGCCCGCCGCACACACACGTCGCCCACGATGCGTTCCTCGCGGCGTACGGAATTCCCTCGGCGGTCGCTCGCTATCGACGCGACGCAGCTGCATGGCACTACCGCATCGGCGCCTATTGCGTGTGGCGCGCGCATCGTCTGGCCCGTCGTCAACCCGCGGTCGCCGCTCGCTATCGCCGTGCGTTGGTCGCGGAGATCGAGTTCATCGAAGGGCTCGCATGAAGCAGATCGGCCTGCACGTGCACAGCTTCTCTCTGCGTTACCACTTGCGATACCGCCACATCACCGGCTACGACGTGTTCTCCTACATCGACGAGATGGCCGGGTTGGGTTTCACGGGGGTGAACGTCTCGGCCAACGGCGCAGGCCTGCGCGACCTGTGCGGCACCACCACCGCGCACCTCGCGCGCGTGCGGGCAGCCGTGACCGAACGTGGCCTGCGGCTGGAGCTGGACACCTCCGACACCCGCGAGGAGAGCATGGTGCGCATGCTGGAGGTTGCGGCCGCGTGTGGGGCCGACACCCTGCGTACCTACACGAAGTACGCGGCACCACTTGCCGACCTGATCGCCTGGACCGTGCGCGACCTGCGTGCGGTCGCGC
>JANONE010000584.1:0-2978 GCA_031420675.1 Ilumatobacteraceae bacterium
GCCGCCGCCGACGATGATGTAGTCGTATCGCTTCACTTGCAGGTACCCCTCGCCCAGTCTTGGTTCAGTCGATACGGATTCTGTCGGCGGTGGCCTTCAGCAACTCGCCCAGTTCGACGACGCTTCGGTCGCCGGGAAAGCGCGACGCAGGGCCGTAGACGTGCAGCGAGGCGACCACTCGACCATCGGTGGTACGCACCGCGGCGGCCACCGAATTGAGCCCGGGGGCAAACTCTCCCAAGGACCATGCATAGCCGTCGCGGCGCACCAACTCCAAGCGCTGCAGCAACACGTCGCCGTCGGTGATGGTGTGCGGGGTGAACGTTCCCAGTGGGCCGGTAGCGACCCGCTGCGCCAGTTCGGCATCGGCCGCCAGCACCACATGCCCCGACGGCACGGCGGACATGGGAATGCGATGGCCAGTCCAGTCGCGCACCTGCAACTCGTTGTCGGGCGTCAGCTGGTCGAGGTACAGCATGTCCGTGCCATCGGGGATGGAAATGCCGGCGGCCTCGCCGGTAAGACGAGTGAGCTCGGCCAGGTGCGGCCGGGCGAGTGATATCAGCGATCGGCCCGGGCGAGCGGCCGCCGCCAGCTCGATCATCGTCCACCCGACTCGGTATTCGCCACCGGCCGAGACCTGTTCGACGGCGCCGAGCTCCTCCAAGGTGGAGAGCAGACGCGAGACGGTGCTCTTCGGGAGCCCGACCCGATCGGCGATCTCGGTGACGCCTGCAGGCCCAGCGGCGAGTGACCGCAGCACACTGAACGCGCGATCGACGGATTGCACGGTGGTCATCGCAGCTTCCCCCTCGCGAGCGGGGAGCCGTGCTCGGCGTAGTCGTCGAGCACGGTCATCAGATCGCCAGGCACGTGCACTCCGTACTGTGCCGTATGCGCTCGATCGGCTAGACGACGATCGCCTGGCAGGCGCACGCCTTCCTCTGCTGCGAGCGCAGTGAACTCAGCCTCCAGCCGGTCGACGAAGCCGGTGCCCATGGTGGCAGTGGGGTCGATGGCGATGATCACCTGTCCGACGTCGGGTGGGCCGCCGACCGTGCCACTAAAGCTGGCCGCCTCGAAGGAGAAGTTCGACCCGGCCACGCCACCCGACATGACGTCGACCAGCAATGCGAGCGCCGAGCCCTTGTGGCCACCCGACGGTGCCATCGAGCCGGCCAGCGCGGCCTGCGCGTCGGTGGTGGGGTTACCGTCGGCGTCGAGCGCCCAGCCCAGGGGGATCGGCTCGCCGGCCTGGGCCGCCGCGTTGACCTTCACCCACGCGACCGTGGATGACGACAGGTCGGCCACCACCGGCTCGCCGTTGGCGCGCGGTGCGGCCCACGCGAGGGGATTGGTTCCGAAGAACGGACGCCTGCCACCGTACGGGGCCATCAGCGACGACGAGTTGGCGAACATCAGCGCCACCAAACCTTCGCGGGCTAGTCGTTCGACGAACCAACCCAGAACGCCGGCGGAGTAGGAATGGGTCAGCGCGAGTACAGCGATGCCGTTCGCCTGTGCGGCCGCGACCAGGGGTGCCTCACCGGCCTCGTAGCCGGGATGGCAGAAGCCGAGGCCGGCGTCGACCACGACGGTGCCCGGCCGCGGTTGCGACACTGTCGGCACGGCATCGCCGACCACTTTCCCGCACGCGACGTGGTCGCAGTAGGTGGGCAGGTAGCTGAGGCCGACGGTGCGGATGCCGTCTGCTTCCGCGTCGCGGATGCTGCGCGCGGTTGCGGTCGCCTGCAACTGCGAGGCGCCACTGGCCGTGAGCATGCGGAAGCTGATGGCCTCCACGGCGTCGAGGGTCAGCGTGGGCACAGGTCGTCCTTGCTCAGGCCGGGAAGGCGCCCAGCATGCGCGCCGCGGACAGGGTGTTCTCGAGCAGGCAGGCGATGGTCATCGGCCCGGTACCCCTGGGCATCGGAGTGATGGCGCCGGCGACGGCCTGGACCGCATCGAAGTCGACGTCGCCGACGATGCCTGCCTCGGTGCGCGAGACGCCCACATCCAGCACGGCTGCCCCGGGCTTCACGTGGGCGGCGGTGACCATGCGGGCCGAACCGGCAGCGGCGACGATGATGTCGGCTTGGCGGCAGACGTCGATCATGTCAGTGGTGCGCGAGTGGGCGAGGGTGACAGTGCAGTCGATGCCCTTGCGACCCAGCAGCAGCACCTGCGGCAGCCCGACGAGCGTGCTGCGACCGATGACCACGGCACGCTTGCCGGCGGTGGCGACGCCGTAGCGCTCCAACAATCGCATCACTCCCAACGGGGTGCAACCGACATGGCCGGGCAAGCCGCGAACGAGGCGGCCCAGCGATCGTTCGGTGAGGCCGTCGACGTCCTTCTCCGGCGGGATCAGCGCCAGCACCGGCTCCGGATCGAGCCCAGCGGGCAGCGGCAACTGACACAGGATGCCGTGCACCTCGGGGTCGGCCACGAGCGCCGCCACAGCGTCCTCGACCTGGGTCTGGGACGCATCGTTGGGCAACCCCACGTGGCGCGACACCATGCCTGCTTCACCGGCGAGCTTGCGCTTGCTGGCGACGTACAACTGGCTCGGCTTGTCGTCGCCCACGAGCACCGTCGCAAGGCACACCGCCGGAGAACCAGCACCTTCGATGGTGGCACGCAACTGCTCGATGATCTCGCCGCGCAACCGAATGCCATCCATGAGGATGGCCCCACCCGGCGTCCGCTCGAAGTCGTCGGTCCCGACCATCAGGAGAGGCCGATGATTTCGCCGTACTCGTCGAAGTCGATGATGCTGGCGGCCGGTGCGGAACCGAGGCCAGGCATCGTGGTCATGTCACCGCAGATCGGGTACACGAAACCGGCACCCACGCTGGCGCGGGCCTCGCGTACGTTCAAGGTGTGGCCCGTGGGTGCGCCTTTCAGCGTCGGGTCGCCACTGATCGACAGGTGCGTTTTGGCGATGCACACGGGCAGTTGGCCGAAGCCGTTCTTCT
>JANONE010000585.1:0-6561 GCA_031420675.1 Ilumatobacteraceae bacterium
GCGCTCGTCTCCACCATGCAACGTGCCGACTCTTTCGTAGCTGCGCCATGATCCCCACGATCACCGACACCGGCTTGACGATGCACCCCGACCACACCCGCGTCGTCACCCGCCTGTTCGTCGCCGGCCGAGAGGACGTGGGGCCAGACGAATCGCGCGCCACACCCGTGCTGCTCCGTGTGCTCGAACTGGAAGAGCACGAGGTCGACGCAGCGATGCGCGACCTCGAGGAACGCTTCGGCGCCCGCCACCGCGCGTTGCACGAAACCTTTCGCGAGCACGCCGAGATGGTGATCGACCGCGTCGAGGGGGCGGCCGACAACATGTCGGATGCCCGCCTGATGCTGCTGGGTGCCGCCTTCACACACGAATACGCGATCGAGGGCGCTGCGCTCTGCAACCCGTCGGGGGTGTTGTTCCCCGGCGGCGGAGATGGCTACGCGCCGTTCATCATCAGTGTGCGTGGAATCGGCGAAGGGCATCGGTCGTCCATCGGGTTCCGAACCGGCACCGTCACGACAGGCGGCGCTATCACGCTCGATGCCCCGGCGCCGTTCCCTGTGATAGCCCTGGCACAGCCAACGCTGCACCACTGTTCTGTCTTTCACGCCAAGCTCGCCGAGCTCGACGACGATCGCGGGAACGCAGCGTTCGTCCTCGACCCGCTGGCGGCGCGCTTCGACGACGTCCAGCTCACCGAACGAATCGATGCCCTGTCCGCCCACATCGAGACCAGAGGGAACACCGCCGTCACGATCTCCAACCTCCACCACGTCGCCAGTTCGTCGTACCGCGTCGAGTTCCCATCGACGGCTTCGATCTCGGAACGGGTGCTGTGGCCACAGTCTCCTGCCGAGCACCACGGCATGGAAGACGCCCGCTTCGTCCGTTTTACCGACGACGACGGCAAGGTCACCTACTACGCCACGTACACAGCATTCGACGGCGTCAACATTGCGCAGCATCTGCTGGAAACGCACGACTTCCGTTCGTTCGAGATGTCGCCGATGGCCGGAGCGGCGGCACGCGGCAAAGGCCTAGCGCTGTTCCCGCGCAAGGTGCACGGCCGTTTCGTGGCGTTGTCGCGGTCAGATCGCGAGAACAATGCGATCGCGTTCTCCGACGACATGCGCTGCTGGCAGACCTCGGAGCAGATCCAAACACCGACGCGACCATGGGAGCTGCTGCAGTTGGGCAACTGCGGATCGCCGATCGAGACCGAGGCGGGTTGGCTGGTGCTCACCCACGGCGTCGGCGCGATGCGCACCTACGCGCTCGGTGTACTGCTGCTCGACCTCGACGAACCCCAACGGGTGATCGCCAGTTCGGACCTCCCGATCATCTCGCCGCCCGAAGATCATCGCGACGGATACGTGCCCAACGTGGTGTACTCGTGTGGCGCCTTTGCTCATGGCGACGTGCTGGTACTGCCCTACGGCGTCGCCGACCAGAGCATCGCTGTCGCCACTCTGTCGATCAGGGAACTCCTCGCCTCGTTGCGCTACTCAACCCCGACGTAGGCGATCCATCCGGCGACGATCGCGCTTGGTCGGGCGGCCTGCCCCACGCTCGCGTTGGAACAACGCAGGGGTGGCGTCGCGCTCCACCGGCGGACTGTGATCGACCAGGCACTCGGCAGCCAGTGGTGCGCCGACACGCTTGCTGATCACTTGCACGACCTCGACGACCCGTTGGCGTTGCGCGATACGAGCCTCGATGCGGTCGCCGACCTTCACCGCGCTGGCGGCCTTCCCGACGCCATCGTTCAACCTCACCCGGCCCGTTCGGCAGAGTTCGGTGGCAACGGCGCGAGTGGGTGTGAGGCGCACAGCCCACAACCAGATGTCGAGGCGCGTCGTAAGATTGGCCGAAAGGCGATCCGAGTCGATGCTGCATCGTGTCACGACGACGGAGAAGTGACGACACCGACCAGGCCCGACGGCTGTGCAGGCCAATTGCGAATCGACACGCTCCCACATGTGAGGATGACGACCGGATGAACGAGGAACACTGGCTCCTGGAAGTCGTGGAGGCGATGCCCGACGGGGTCATCATCGTCAACGACGCCGGCGAAATGCTGCTCGTCAACCGAGAGGTGGAGCGTCTGCTCGGCTACACACGCGAGGAACTGCTCGGCAACACCGTCGAGATGCTGCTCGAGGAGGACGCGCGCGCGATCCATTTGGGCCACCGGGCCGGGTTCCAGGCCGCACCACACCGACGGGCCATGGGCCACGGCCTGCAGCTCACCGCCCGTCGGGCCGATGGCACCAACTTCCCGGTCGAGATCTCGCTCGCTCCGGCCCAGGTGGCGGGCAACGGCGTCGTCATCGCGACGATGCGCGACGTCACCGCCAACCGCGAGACCGACGCCGAGTTGGGAGCTGCCCGCCAACGAGTCCTGCTCGCCGAGGACCACGAGCGCATCGCCCGCGACCTGCACGACACGGTCATCCAGCGGTTGTTCGCCGCCGGGTTGTCACTGCAGAGCGTGCTGCCCGCAGTTCCCGAGGCAGCGAAGGCGAAGATCGAACGCATCATCGACGATCAGGACGATGCCATTCGCGAGCTGCGCACCGCCATCTTCGGTCTCAGCAGCAAGCGCAGCACCGGTCGCACCATTCGCGTCGTGGTCAACCAACTGGTCGACGACGCTGCACGGGTGCTCGGCTTCCGGCCGACACTTCACTTCAATGGCGTCCTCGACAGCATCGACGAACAGGTCACGGGCGAGGTCGCGGCCGTCGTACGCGAGGCGCTCAGCAACGTGGCCCGCCACGCACATGCGAACAAGGTGGAGGTCTCGCTGAGCCACATCGGCGAACGGCTGGCCGTGATGGTCAGTGACGACGGCGCGGGCATCCCCAGCAGCCACCGACTGGGCAGTGGGCTGCTGAACATGCACGATCGCGCCGCACGTCTCAGCGGCACGTGCACCGTGACATCCGGCGAGCGAGTTGGCACCACCGTGCGCTGGCAAGTGCCGGTCGGCGCCTGACGCGGTTCGTGCGGTGATGGTTCGTCAGGTCGTCGTGCGACCGACGCCCGCCTTTACCGCGAACACGGCGGCCTCGGTGCGGCGGCTCATGCCCAACTTCATCAGCATGTTGGAGACGTAGTTCTTGACGGTCTTCTCCGCCAGGTGCAGCTCCGTGCCGATCTGGCGGTTGGTGGCGCCTTCCGCGATGAGATCGAGGATGCGTCGTTCCTGAGGGGTGAGCTTGGCCAGCCGCTCGTCTTCCGCACTGGGGTGGCGCAACCGATGCAGCACCTTGGCGGTCACCGTCGGATCGAGCAACGACTCGCCGCGGGCTACTCGCCGGACGGCGGTGACGAGGTCGTTGCCACGGATCTGCTTGAGCACGTAGCCCGAGGCTCCGGCCATGATGGCCTCGAACAGCGCATCATCGTCACTGAACGACGTGAGCATCAGGCACGCGAGACTGGGCAACTGGCTGCGCACGTCGCGGCACACCTCCACCCCGCTGCCATCAGGCAGGCGCACGTCGAGCACCGCGACATCCGGCCGAACAGCGGGGATGCGCTGCACGGCTTCAGCCGCTGTTGACGCCTCCCCGACCACTTCGATATCGGGCTCGCTCTCCAACAGCTCGCGCACACCACGGCGCACGATCTCGTGATCGTCCAGCAGGAAGACGTGGATGACTTCCGGCGACTGTTCCATATCCGTCAATGCCATCACACGGGTATACCGCCGATCAAGGACCTTCGTCACATTTTCACGAGCTCCCGCACCGACGCGTACAATCTTTGCGTGCTACAGACCTCGCCGCCCACCGCCCTGCCCCAGGCTAATGATGCCTGCTGGTGTGGCAGCGGCCGCAAGTACAAGCGTTGCCACAAACCGCTCGAGGGCCGGGTGCTCCAGGGCCAGATCAGTCCGATGCGTCCGGTACCCGACGACATCGCCAAGCCGTCGTACGCCGCCACCGGCCAGGTGCAGCGTTGGGCCGAGGAGCGGGTGAAGACACCCGAGATCATCGAGCGCATGCGGCACGCAGGTGTCGTCGCTTCCGAGATCCTGCGCCTCGCCGGCGAAGCGGTGCGCCCGGGCATCACCACCGACGAGATCGACGTGCTCGTGCACGAGGCCACCATCGAGCGGGGCGCCTACCCGAGCCCGCTCAACTACCACGGCTACCCGAAGAGCGTCTGCACCAGCGCCAACGAGATCATCTGCCATGGCATCCCCGACAGCCGGGTGCTGCAGGACGGCGACATCCTCAACATCGACGTCACTGCGTTCATCGGCGGCGTGCATGGCGACACCAACGCCACCTTCCTGGTCGGCGATGTCGACCCGGCCAGCCGCCAGCTCGTGCAGGCCACCGAGGAATGCATGTGGTACGGCATCGAGGCGGTCGTGCCCGGCCGCCCCCTCAGCGACATCGGTCGAGCCATCGAGGCCCACGCCAAGAAACACAAGCTCGGTGTCGTCCGGGCGTTCATCGGCCACGGCATCGGCGAGCAGTTCCACACCGACATTCAGGTGCTGCACTACTACGACGAGCGAGCGTCGATGATCATGCGACCGGGTATGACGTTCACCATCGAGCCGATGATCACGCTCGGTGGCTGGCAGCACCGCATGGTGTTCAACGACGACTGGACCGCCGCCACCGCTGACGGCAAGTGGACCGCTCAGTTCGAGCACACCTGCCTCGTCACCGACGAGGGCGTGGACGTGCTGACGACACCAGGCTCGGTGTCGCCGTCGGCCCCCTGGCGTCGCTGAGGGCTCCCGCCGGGTTCGGACGTGAGCTCAGGGCAACGGGATGCTGGCGAGCAGGCGGGGATTGAGGCGCACACTCGTCGCCGACAACCCGCTCCCGGCTGCGTGGTGATGCACCCACTCGTTCGCCGCCAATGACGACAGCACTGCGGTTGTGCGATCGGGCTGGTCGGTGAGGCAGGTGATCACCGGCACGCTGGGCAACCATTCACCCCGCACATCGTGCACGGCTTCGATCACCTTCGTCTGGTTGGCAATCAGGATCTTCGGCACCAGCCTGCGGCGCGCCCACTGCTGCAGCGCCGGCGACAGTCGTTCGAGAGCGACACGCGGTGCGGCAAAGCGCTGCTTCGCAAACCGGACCGGACGTTCACCCCACGCGCAGCGGCCCGGCTCGATCAGCCCGCTGGTGATCAGTGGTGGGCCGTCCTCCTGGTCGCCGACGGCGCCCACCAAGCCGTAGTACTGGTCGCGGAAGTCGACGGTGAAGGTCGCGATGTCGCCCAGGGTCGGCCCGTCGTGCGCCGCCAACGATGTGCCGGTGAGGAGACCGGCCCACGTGGTGGGCATGGCCATGGCAGGGAGCTCCTCGAAGTCGGGACCGTATGCGCGTCGGACCAGACGCGACGATGCGGTCGCCTGGTCGCCGACCTCCCAGACACCGGCCCACACGCGCACGTTGGCGTCGAACATGTGTGAGTTCGACCACCACATCCAGCGCAACGCCGCTGCGTCGTCGACCGCTGCGCGGATTGCCGCCGCGTCGCGGGTGGACAGCAGCGACTGCGGCAGCACCAAGCCAACGCGACCGCCAGGCTTGGTCAGTCGGATCGCGAGTGCGAGGAACTCGGCAGCTGCGTCGGCATACGGCCCGCCCCCGAACTTGCTGCGGCCGCCGCGTGAGGTGAGCGACGACAACTGGTTGAGGAACGGAGGGTTTCCGACCACGACGTCGAACCGTTCACCGCCCCAGTCGCGCTGAAGCGCGTCGTCGTGGATGAAGCCCGTGGCAGCGTCGATGTCGACACCCGTCTGCTCCGCCAGGCCCGTCGCCAACAGGAAGCGACCGTCGCCGCAGGACGGGTCGAGCACCGAGCGCGCCGCGGGGTACACGGCTTCCCGCACCACTGCTTCCACCAGCGACGGCGGGGTGTACCACGCACCCAGCTGCTTGCGCGTCGGGCCGGTGGCGGGCTGCTGTTGGGGTTCGCTCACATCGTCAGCGTAGGGTTTGGCCCCGTGACGGCATCGAACCTCACCGGCACGGCCGATCGCTACCTGGCGTTCGACCGCGATCAATGGGCTGCACTGCGTGCAGCGACGCCCTTGACCCTCAGCGAGGACGATCTCGAATCGCTGCGCGGCATCAACGAGCTCATCGACCTCGACGAGGTGGCCGCCGTGTACCTGCCACTGACTCGCCTGCTCAACCTCTACGTCGCGGCCACGCAGAGCCTGCACAAGGCATCGGCTGCTTTTCTCGGCACGCGGGCGCCGAAGGTGCCCTACGTGATCGGTGTGGCCGGCAGCGTCGCCGTCGGCAAGAGCACGTTCTCCCGCATCCTCCAGGCTTTGCTGGCGCGCTGGCCCGACCACCCCAAGGTCGACCTGGTGACCACCGATGGCTTCCTGCACCCCAACCGGGTGCTGGAGGAACGCGGCATCATAAACCGCAAGGGCTTTCCGGAGAGCTACGACACGCGCCGCCTGCTGCAGTTCCTGCGCGATCTGAAGAGCGGTGCGCCAGCGGCCGCGGCGCCCGTCTACAGCCACGTCGTCTACGACATCATCGAGGGTGAGGAGGTGAT
>JANONE010000586.1:0-6446 GCA_031420675.1 Ilumatobacteraceae bacterium
ACCACCGGGGCCGAACAACGTGTCGGGCTGGTGGCCGTACCGCTCATGGACCACCTCGCCCGATTGCATCACCACCAGCGCCAGCGACAGCCCGTGCGGCGCATCCGCAGCGAACAGCGCGTCGCCAGCACGTTGGACGGCCGCGAGATCGATGGAGGGCACGGCGGCGACCGTAACACCGCGCCGGCGCACGCGAGCAAGGTCTCTTGACGCATACTTAGCGCGCGTCGCCCGTTTCTTAGCGGCGGGCTGACGCCGGGCCGATGCCTCGTCGCCTTGACTGAATGACGTGATCATCGAAGAAGAGCTCGCCACACGCGCGCCGACCCCGTCCCTTGTCGCCCCATCTCGTCACAGCGCCCAGGGGTTGGAGGAACCGTTCGGGTACCGCCTCAAGACCAAGCTGCTCGGGCAGCCACTGCACAGCGAACGCCTCGAGCATGAGACGCTCGGCAAGCCCACGGCGCTGGCCGTGTTCGCCAGCGACTGCATCTCGTCGTGCGCGTATGCGTCGGAGGAGATCCTCCACGTCTTGATCCCGGCGGTGGGCCTAGCGGCGTTCGCGCTCGTCACGCCCATCACGCTGTTGCTGTTGGTGGTGCTCGGCTTCCTCATCCTCTCCTACCGGCAAACGATCAAGGCGTACCCGTCGGCCGGCGGGGCGTACATCGTCACTCGCGACAACTTCGGCCTACTGCCGGCCCAAGTTGCCGGCGTCGCCCTCCTCACGGACTACATACTCACCGTCGCTGTGAGCACCGCTGCCGGCAGCGCGGCGTTGGCTTCCGCCTTCCCCGAGGCCGCCCCGTACACCATGTGGATCGCCATCGGCTTCGTGGGTCTCATCGCCTACGGCAACCTGCGCGGAACCAAGGAGTCCGGCAAGCTGTTCGCTGCCCCCACCTACTTCTTCGTGGCCGTGATGGCGGTGCTGCTCGTCGTCGGTGTGGTCCGTGTGCTCTTGGGTTCGTTGCCGGTTCAGAGCAGCGATATCAAGGGAATGGTGCGGCAGGAGCAGTTCCACTCGCAGTGGATGTTGATGGGCGCCGGACTCCTCATCTTCCTCAAGGCCTTCGCCTCCGGTGGTGCCGCGGTCACCGGTGTGGAAGCAATCAGCAACGGCGTGCCTGCCTTCCGCCCACCTGCCTGGAGGAACGCCCGCGACACCCTCGTCATCATGGGAGCGTTGCTCGGCACGATGTTCATCGGGCTCTCGTTCCTGGCCTCCAAGGTGCACGCCACGCCCTATTCGGCCGGCACTCCCACCGTCATCTCACAGGTCGGTAAGCTGGTGTTCGGCGGCGGACCGGTCGGTCACGCCCTGTTCTTCGCGCTGCAGGCCGGCACGATGCTGATCCTGGTGCTGGCAGCCAACACCAGCTTCGCCGACTTCCCCCGGCTTGCCAGCTTCCACGCCGGCGACAACTTCATGCCTCGTCAGTTCATGGTGCGCGGCCACCGGCTGGTGTTCTCCAACGGCATCATCTTCCTCTCCATCGCATCCGTTGTCACCCTCTTCGCGACGGGCGCCAAGGTGACCCACCTCATCCCTCTCTATGCGATCGGCGTGTTCACCAGCTTCACGCTCTCACAGGCCGGCATGACCAAGCACCACTTCCGCCTCAAGGAGAGGGGCTGGAAGTTCGGCGCCTGGATCAACGGCATCGGTGCGGTGCTGTCGTTCCTCGTGCTGATCATCGTGGCGAGCATGAAGTTCCTCGAAGGCGCCTGGGTGATCATGCTGCTGGTGCCGATCATGGTGTGGGGTCTCGTGCGCTTGAACAAGGCCTACGAGGCGGAGACCCATGAGTTGAGGGAAGACACGAAGACAGCCGCACAGGCGCCGACGATGCGCAACCACGTGGTGGTCGTGTTGGTCGACGACCTCGACGCGGCCGCGGCCCGGGCCGTGCAGTACGCCCGCACGCTCGGTGGCGACGACCTGCGCGCCGTGCACTTCGACCTCGATCCGTGGAAGACGGATCAGTTGATCGACGACTGGCAGAAGCTCGGGCTCTCCAAGTTCCCGCTCGACATCATCGAGTGCCCCGATCGTCGGGTCCCACGTGCAGCTCTGGAACTGGCCCACGAACTCACCGGCGACCGGCGAACCGCAGTCAGCGTGCTCATCCCCCGCCGCGAGTACACGAAGCGCTGGCATGGCATCCTCCACGACCACTCCTCGTCGCCGATCGCAGCTGCGCTGGCCGACCTACCGTATTGCAACGTGACGTTCGTGCCCTACGTGGTGGGCTCGCGCGCCGGTAACGATGCCGGCCTCCACGAGCCGCCAACGAGTTGCGCTGGCGCCAACGGCAACGGCCACGTGGGCGCACCTTCGCAACACATCGACGCCGGTTCGCTACCGGTCGATCGGACACACATCAACGATCTCCCGACCCGCGAACGGGCGACCGTTGCCGGTCGCGTCAGGTCGGTGCGCGTGCAGCCATGGAGCGGCACCCCGAGCCTCGAACTGACGCTGGCCGACGAGACCGGCAGCATCACCGTCGTGTTCTTCGGGCGCCGAGCCCTGGGCGGCGTGCGAACGGGCACGGTGATGAGCGTCAACGGTGTCGCCGGCCGTCACCACGGCGGCACGGCGATCCTCAACCCGGAGTACTCGATCCTCTCCTCCCCGTCCATGCCGGAGGTGCCGGGAGAGCACCACTAGATCAGGCAGACTGTTCCCATGGCGCGTGGCACGTTGCGTATCTACATCGGCGCGGCGCCGGGCGTGGGCAAGACCTACGCGATGCTCAACGAGGGCTACCGACGCGCCGAACGCGGTTCCGATGTCGTCATCGGCTATGTGGAGACCCACCAACGGCTGCAGACGGAGCAGCAGGTGCGCAACCTCGAGGTTGTACCGCGAGTCTCGGTGACGCATCGCGACGCAACCTTCGAAGAGATGGACCTCGATGAACTGTTGGCCCGGCGGCCCGCGTTCGCACTGGTCGACGAACTGGCACACACGAACACCCCCGGCATGCGCAATGCCAAGCGTTGGCAGGACATCGAGGAGCTACTGGCCGCCGGCATCGACGTAGTGTCCACCGTCAACATCCAGCACCTCGAGTCGCTCAACGACGTGGTCCTGCGCATCACCGGAATCGCACAGCGCGAGACGGCACCCGACGCATTCGTGCGCGGCGCCGACCAGATCGAACTCGTCGACATGTCGCCCGAAGCGTTGCGCCGCCGGATGGCCCACGGCAACGTCTACCCGCCGGAGAAGGTCGACGCGGCGCTCGCCAACTACTTCCGCCCGGGCAACCTGGCGGCCCTGCGGGAGCTGGCGTTGCTGTGGGTCGCCGACCGGGTCGAGGACAGCCTGCAGTACTACCTCGCCGATCACGGCATCACCACCACCTGGGAGACGCGAGAACGAGTCGTGGTGGCCCTCACCGGCGCGTCCGGCGGCGAGCAGCTGGTCAGGCGCGCCGCCCGTATCGCCGGCCGTCTGCGCGGCGACCTGGTGGGCGTGCACGTGGCGAACCCAGATGGGTTGTCATCCACCAGCGGCGAAGGACTGGAACGCCAGCGGGCGTTGCTGGTGGGGCTGGGCGGCACCTACCGCGAGGTCGTGGGTCACGAGATCGCGGCGACGCTCGCCGCCTTCGCCCGCGCCGAGCAGGCCACTCAGGTCGTGATCGGCGCCACGCATCGGTCCCGGTTCGCGGAGTTCACCCGCGGTTCCGTGGCTAGCCAGTTGCAACGATCACTCGCCACCGTCGATGTGCACATCATCGCCACCGAGGCAGCCAACGGCGTTGCGATCCAGCGCCCACGCCGCACCGGTCGACGCAGCGCGATCCCCCGCCGACGCGAGGTGCTGGCATGGGCGCTGTGCCTCGTCGGCGTACCACTGCTGACCCTTTTGCTCGTTCACCGGAAGGAGCACCTGAACCTCAGCACCAGCCTGATCCTGCAGTTGGGCCTGGTGCTGCTGATCTCCGCCATCGGCGGCATACGGCCGGGCGTCGCTGCCTCGATCGCGGCATCGATGCTGACCAACTGGTTCATCACACCCCCCCTGCACACCTTCACCATCGGCGACGCCGACAACCTCATCGCACTCGTGGTGTTCGTCGCGGTCGCCATCGGTGTCAGAGTGCTCGTCGACAGGGCTGCGAACAGATCGCGCGAGGCGCTCCGGGCGCGCGCCGACGCCACCGCCATCGCCCGTTCCACCGGCTCCATCATCGCTGCCGCCGACCCGATGCCGGACATCGTCGACCAGATACGAACGCTTTTTTCTCTGGACGCCGTAGCTGTGCTGAAGCGCGCCGACGAGGGTTGGTCGATCTCTGCGTTCTCCGGGCAGCACCCCCCGACGAGCCCGAACGACGGCACTGCGTTGCGGATCGACGATGCCGGCGACATGCAGCTCGTGCTGCGCGGTGGCCCGATCACCGACGAGGACCTCGGCGTGCTGCGGGCCTTCGCCGACCAACTGTCGCTGGCGATGGAAGCCAAGCACCTGCGCAGCGAGGCCGCAACGCTGGAGAGCCTGTCGGAGGCCAACACCTTGCGCACTGCGTTGCTGCAGGCCGTGTCGCACGATCTGCGCACTCCGCTCGCTTCTATCAAGGCGTCGGTGACGGGCCTGATGGAAGGCGAGGTGGGCTTTAGCCCGGAGGACCGCAGCAGCCTTTTGAACACCATCGACCAATCGGCCGACCGCCTCGATCGCGTCATCGGCAACCTGCTCGACATGAGCCGCCTGCAGGCCGGCGCCACCAACGCTTCGCTGGCGCCTACGGCCACCGAAGAAGTAGTCGCCGCCGCCCTCTCCGCCCTCTCCGCCCCGGCGGAACGCGTCTACGTCGACGTCAGCGAGGAGCTGCCGTTGGTGCTCACCGACGCCGCCCTTCTGGAACGTGCCATCGCCAACCTGGTGTCGAACGCCTTGGCATGGTCACCGCCAGGCCGCAATGTCTGGATCGAAGCAGCGACCGTGCAGGACCACGTCGACCTGCGGATCATCGATCGCGGGCCGGGCGTCGCCCCGGAGGCGCGCGAACGCATCTTCCAACCGTTCCAGCGGATGGGTGATCGGTCCAACGACGCCGGCGCCGGCCTCGGTCTTGCGATCGCGAAGGGCTTCGTCGAGGTGACCGGCGGGCGGTTGGAAGTCGACGACACCCCCGGCGGCGGCTGTACGTTCACCATCATGTTGCCGATCGCGCCCTTGGCTCCGACATGACTCGCATCCTCGTCGTCGACGACGAACCGCAGATCCGCAAGGCGCTCAGCGTCAACTTGCGGGCGCGCGGCTACGAGGTCGATGTCGCCGCCAGCGGCGAGGAGGCGCTTACGCTCGCTGCCGCCAACCATCCCGAGCTCGTCCTGCTCGACATCGGCCTGCCCGGCATCGACGGCATCGAGGTGGTGGAAGGCCTTCGGGGTTGGACGACGGTGCCCATCATCATGCTGTCGGTCCGCGATTCGGAGGACGACAAGGTGCGCGCGCTCGACGCCGGCGCCGACGACTACGTCACCAAGCCGTTCGGAATGAACGAGGTCCTGGCGCGACTGCGCGCAGCGCTGCGCCGCCACCACCCGAGCCCCGAGCAGCCCATCGTGACCACCAGCGGGTTCCAACTCGATCTCGCGCAGAAGACCGCGTCCGTGGCCGGCCAGCCTGTGCATCTAACCCCCACCGAGTGGTCGATCGTGGAAGCGCTGGTGCGCCACCCGGGACGGCTGGTGACGCAACGCCACCTGCTGCAGGAAGTGTGGGGGCCGCGCTACGAGCACGAAACCAACTACCTGCGGGTGCACTTGGCAGCGATCCGCAAGAAGCTGGAACCCACTCCCGGCAGGCCGCGCTACTTCGTCACCGAGCCGGGCATCGGCTACCGCTTCGAGCCGGAAACCGACTAGGGCCGCGGCACACTCCTGGGTGTGGCGTCGCGGTCGAGCCACTTGTGTGGGGTGTCGGGCACGGGAGCGGTCGCAAGCGCGATCGCTTCGTCCACCGAGACCGCCCGCTGTGCCAGCATCCGGTGCGAAGGCCGCACGAAACCGGCGTCGACCGCCCGATCCATCCACTCCAGCAACGGGGCCCAATAGCCATCCACGTCGAGCAGCACCACCGGCTTGGCCACGATGCCGAGTTGGTTCCAGGTGAGCATCTCGGCGAACTCGTCGACGGTGCCGAAACCGCCGGGCAGCACCACGAACCCATCGGCCAGGTCGCACAGGCGAGCCTTGCGGTCGTGCATCGTGGGAACGATCTCCAAAGCAGTGAGCGCCCGGTGCGCAACCTCGGCGCCCACGAGCTGTTGGGTGATCACGCCCGTCGCCTCGCCGCCGGCTGCCATCACCGCGTCGGCCACCAGGCCCATCAAGCCCACGCTGCCGCCACCGAACACCAACCCGATGCCACGGTTGGCCAGCGACGTGCCCAGGCGGGTGGCCGCTGCCGCGAAGGCGGGCGA
>JANONE010000587.1:0-1908 GCA_031420675.1 Ilumatobacteraceae bacterium
GACTGACGCGGCCGGCCACGATCATGATGTCGGCCTGGCGCGGTGACGCACGGAAGACCTCCATGCCGAAGCGGCTGATGTCGTAGTGCGCGCCACCGGTTGCCATCATCTCGATCGCACAACATGCAAGTCCGAACGAGGCCGGCCATGAACTGCGGCTCCGTGACCAATTGACGAGGTCTTCCAGCTTGGCCGTGATCGCGTTGTGCGGGATGCCACCGAAACCGTCATCTCGAATGTCGCGAACAAGCCCCATCAGGCTGCATCCTCGCCCATGTCGACGACGTCCGGACGGCCTTCGAGGCCGACGCGACGAATGGTGCTGCTGACGGTGCGCTCGGCCGAAATCGATGACACGAGGCGGCGTTGGTTGGCGACGGGTCCCCAATCGAGGGCGCCGCGTGCGACGATGTACACGAAGGCCGCAAAGAAGACCGCACTGAAAGCCACCATCTCCCACAACGCGTACGAGCCGAGGAAACGGCGGTCGACAGCGAACGGGTAGATGAAGATCAGTTCGATGTCGAACATGATGAACATCATGGCGACAACGTAGAACGTGACGGGAAAGCGCTCGGGTGGCTCGCGACTGGGCACGATGCCACACTCGTACGGTGCTTCCTTCGCCGCCGATGGGCGCCGGGGCGCGAGCAGGCTGGATGCGAAGAAGCTGAGGGCACCGAACAGCCCCGCCAGGATCAGCAAGACGACGATCGGCAGGTATTGGCCCATGAGGTCAGGCCTGCGCCGGAAGTGCCTTGGCCGACCGGTTCACCTGCACACGTCGGTCGCGCAGGTGCAACAGCCAGCACAGCATCAAAAAGATGACCAGTGACGAGATGCAGATGATCGCGGCGGGAACACGCTTCGAGCCCATGTCGCGGATCATGTACACGTACTCGTGCGAGCGCGAGCTGTCGATGACGGGGCGGGCAGGCGCTCGACCCGGCTCCGTTCGTTGCGGCACGAGGGCTGCGATCTCGACCAGCGCGTAGTGCGGCTTGTGGAAGAACGCGAAGTAGTCGATGCGGTCGTCCCAGAACCTCGGGCCCCGCTCGCCACCCTTCTCGAACACATTGACCACCTGGAACTCGCCCGCCGCGTACGCCTTCGACCCCTCGAGGAACACACCGCCGGCGGCGCCGGCCTGCGCGAAGGAGGGCAGCGCCGAATCCAGCTGCTTCCACGAGTTGTCCTGCAGCAGGCCCGCCACCTTGCCGGCATCGCCGGTGAAGTCGGTGCCGGGGATGAACGATGTCGTGAGGATGCCGAGCTCCGACAACGAACCCGGATCGCGAATCACGGTGCGGCCGGCGACCGGTTGCCACGTCGGGTCGGGGCCCAGCAGGCCCTTGCCGTAGGTCCACCACACCGCGCCCATGATGAACATCCATCCGGCGAGGCCGGTGAGGGCCACCAGGAAACCCAGGCGGGCGCCGAGGTTGGTCCCCAGGATCAGGTAGAGGCTGCCGCACAACACACCTACCGCCATGATCACGATGAGGGTGCCGCGCAACTCCCATTCCCAGTTGACGGCGAGAAGTGCGTGCATCACAGGCTCCGGACGTATTCGACGATGGCCTTGATCTGTGCATCCGTGAGCAGGTGGCCGAAAGCCGGCATGCGGCCGGAGCCCTGGGCATACAGGCCGTACTTGGCGCCATTCCTGGAGCCCGCCTTGATGAAGTTGATCATGTCCTGCTCACTGGGGAAATGCGAGTTGGTGGCACCGCCGGTGAGGTTCCAGCCGAAGGCTCCCTGCGCGGGCACACCCGGCTGGTCGTAGCTCCAGCCAGGCGTGTGACAGCGGGCGCAGCTGTAGGCACCGCTCATGAGATTGAGGTTGAACAGCGCCTCGCCCTCGCTGGCGGCGGGGTTGGCCGTCAGGTATTTGTCGACCTCGGACTG
>JANONE010000588.1:0-8599 GCA_031420675.1 Ilumatobacteraceae bacterium
GACGACGACGAGGAGGCGACCGGCGACTCTGCCGCCGAAGCACCGCCCGTGGCTGTTGGGCCCGCCGGCGATCCGCCGGAGGCGGCCGTGTCCGCACGCCGCACGATCGTGATCGCCGAGGACGATCGACCCGACACCGTATACCTGGACGAGGAGAAGGAGAAGGCGTTCCACAAGCGCCGCGACGCCGTCGACGAATCGGGTGAGCGCGCCACCATCGTCATTGCCGACCTCGACGAGCACGGCTCCGGCGGCGAGCCACCGTTGGCTCGGTCGCGTGGGGGTATCGACCCGCGTATCCGTGCCCGTCGTATCTCGGTGCGGCGCGCAGAAGGCCGCCGACGATTGATCTGGACCGGCATCGGAATCGTCGTGCTGCTGGTCGCCGTCGGCGTGATAGCCGTGTTCGCTTCCTCCATCTTCGATGTCCGCGACGTGACCGTGCAGGGTGCGGTGTACACCGACCAGGATGTCCTCGACAGCGTCATCGCCGACCTAGACGGTGAACCCGTGCTCCTCGTCGACACCAGGGCTGCGGAACGACGCCTGGAGGCGGTGCCATGGGTGGAGAGCGCTCGTGTTTCCACCGACTTCCCGCACGGCGTGGTCATCGACATTCGCGAGCGGCGCCCCATCGCCACCTTCCGGGGCGGCGACGAGCAGTACCGGATCATCGACCTGCAAGGCCGGGTGCTCGAAGTCATCGCCGGGCAACCCACCGAATACCTTCTCATCACCGGCGATCATCCCGACACCGCCCGCGGTCAGTTCGCCGGGGCTCCCTACGCGGCCGCGGCCGAACTGGTGCTCAGCCTGCCACCCGAGATCCGTTCGCTCACCCGGTCAGCCGGTGTCGATGCGGCGACGGGCACCTTGACGTTGGTGCTGGAGTCGGCCGCACCCGACGGCGTGTTGGTCCGCCTGGGCGACTCGAAGGGCCTCGACGAGAAGCTGGCACGGCTGCTGAAGCAGGTGCGCAGCGGTCTCGACGGAGTCTGCCAACTCGACGTCAGCACGTCTGACGCCGGCGTCGTCCCGTGCTGAAGTCCACCGTTCCACCGTTACCCTGCAGTTTCGTGCGAGACTGGTCGGCAGTGCCCAGCCCACACCCTTCCGGCGCCTCCAGCCTTCGGCGGATCACCTCGGCTGAGCGGCCCATTCGCTACTATCGAACACCAGCAGGTACTCCAGTGCCCACACAGACATCACACCAACTTTTCTCATCTCGGAGGTTCCTCTGATGGCCGGCGCTCCACAGAACTATCTCGCCGTCATCAAGGTCATCGGTGTCGGCGGCGGCGGCGTCAACGCCGTCAACCGCATGATCGATGCCGGGCTGAAAGGCGTCGAGTTCATCGCTGTCAACACCGATGCGCAGGCGCTCCTCATGAGCGATGCCGATGTGAAGCTCGACATCGGTCGCGACCTCACGCGTGGGCTTGGCGCGGGAAGCGACCCCGAGGTCGGACGCAATGCCGCTGAAACGCATCGCGACGAGATCGAAGAGATGATCAAGGGCGCCGACATGGTGTTCATCACCGCCGGCGAAGGGGGCGGTACCGGCACCGGGGCAGCCCCGATCATCGCCGAAGTGGCGCGCAGCATGAACGCGCTCACCATCGGCGTCGTCACCCGGCCGTTCAGCTTCGAAGGTCGCCGGCGAGCGGTGCAGGCCGATGCCGGCGTGCAACGGCTGAAGGAAAAAGTCGACACGCTCATCGTGATCCCCAACGATCGCCTGCTCACGGTCGCCAACGAGAAGACCAGTGTGCTCAACGCGTTCAAGATGGCCGACGAAGTGCTGCTGCAGGGCGTGTCCGGCATCACCAACCTGATCACCACGCCTGGCCTCATCAACACCGACTTCGCCGACGTGAAGATGATCCTCTCCAGCGCGGGCTCGGCCCTGATGGGCATCGGCCAGGCAAGTGGCGAGAACCGCGCGGTCACCGCTGCCAAGGCCGCGATCAGCAGCCCACTGCTGGAGGCTGCCATCGACGGAGCGCGCGGCATCCTGCTGAACATCACCGGCCCTTCGGCGATGGGTCTGTTCGAGATGAACGCTGCGGCAGAGATCATCCATGGCGTCGCGCACCAGGACGCCAACATCATCTTCGGCACCGTCATCGACGACGAGATGGGCGACGAGGTAATGGTCACCGTGATCGCCGCCGGCTTCGATCGTTGGGATGGCGGCAGCACGGGTGGTTCCACTGCCAGCGGCCGCCCGGGGACCAAAGCCGTCACCGAGCAGAAGCCAACGTCCACCTTGAAGGATCTGTTCGCCGACGACGGTGCGGATCCACTCGATGACGACGACGACTTCGACGTGCCCTCCTTCTTGAAGTGATCCCGGCGCCCGAGCCGTCCCTCATGTTCGAGGCCGGTGACGACACGGCAGGCGAGGAAGTGACCGAGTTCGACGCCGTCGTGGCCGAACGGCTGGCCGCCGTGCGCGAGCGGGTCGCGGTGGCGGGCGGTACCGACGTGACGGTGCTGCCGGTGACGAAGTCCTTCGGTGTCGAGGCTTGCTGGGCCGCCTATCGCGCAGGGTGCACGGCCGTCGGTGAGAACTACGCGCAGGAGGTCGTCAGCAAGCTCGGCGGGATCGAGCGGCCTTTCGGCGTGCACTTCATCGGCCAGTTGCAGACCAACAAGGTACGCCAGTTGGCGGGGATCGTGTCCGTCTACGAGACCGTCGATCGGCCGTCTCTGGTGACCGAGCTCGCCAAGCGGGTTCCCGGTGCGGCGGTGCTGGTACAGGTTGCAGCATTGTCCGAACAGGGCAAGGGCGGCTGTTCGTTGGGCGACGCGCCGGCGCTGGTGGAAGCCGCGCAACTGGCCGGATTGAGGGTGCTGGGCGCGATGACTGTCGGGCCTACCGACGGTGGCCCGGAGGCTGCTCGCGACGGCTTCCGCGCCGTGCGGCAGCTCGTCGACCGACTCGGACTCGCCGTGTGTTCGATGGGGATGTCCGCCGACCTCGAAGTCGCGGTGCAAGAGGGCGCTACGCAGGTACGTGTCGGAAGCGCACTGTTCGGCGAGCGTCCACCCGCGAGACCTCTCGTACGGTAACCTCGTCGCTTGCAGGAGGACAACGATGTCGATGTGGAAGAAGGCAATGGACTACTTGGGTCTCGGACCCGACGATGCCTACGACGACTACGACGGTGCGCCCGAGCCCGAACGGCACCAGCGTGCCGCCCGGTCGCAGCGCGAAGAACCGGCGCGCCAGCAGCGCGGCTATGCGAACGAGCACGAGGGTGAGGCTCCGGTGCGCGCTGTTCCCACACGCCCCAGCTTCCCTACCAGCACGGTGACCGACTCTGCCCAGCGCCGGCCGTTACCCGCCAACGACGTCTCCAGTGTCCAGCCGCGGCCCATCAACCCGCGCCCGGCACCTGCACCGCGTCCGGCGACCAGCGCCACCGGCGTCGATCCCTACACGGTGCGCCCGCGCCGTTTCGATTCCGCGCAGGAAATCGCCGACAAGTTCAAAGAGGGCCAGCCGGTCATCATGAACCTGGAGGCCGCCGATCGCGAGGTGTCGCGGCGCCTCATCGACTTCGCCAGTGGGCTGTGCTACGGCCTCAATGGCAGCATGGAGAAGGTGGCGACGGGCGTGTACTTGTTGAAGCCGATTCCGCGACCGAATTCCAACGACGAAAGCGGCTACGGCGCCTAACGGCCCCCGGATGTCAGGAGTGCACCATCTCGCCTAGCATCGACAACATGGACATCAGCCCGCAGACCATTCGCATCGTCGGCTTCAAGACGGTGAAGAAGGGGTACGACCCCGACGAAGTCGAGTCGTTTCGCAGCCAGGTCGCGCAGCTCATCGAGGCCGCCCAGAACCAGGCGATGGCGATGGAGGCGAGGGCCCGAGCTGCCGTCGCCAAGTTGCAGGAAGTGTCGCAGCAGGTCGCCAATGGTGGCAAGGAAGCAGGCACTTCGGCGGCCCACAACGAGGATGTGGAAGTCATCAGCCGCACCCTGCTGCTTGCCCAACGCAGCGCCGACACCGCGGTCTTGGAGGCGCGAGCCGAAGCGGACAGCATCACCGCCCGCGCGCGCGAGGAAGCGTCACGCGTACTCGACAGCGCCCGCGGGTTGGCCGCCAAGACCATGGACGAGTCGCGCGCCGAGGTGCGTCGAGCCGTCGAGGACGAGCTGTTGTCCGCCGAGAACGAGGTGCAAGGTCTGCTCGCTCGGCGCGACTTCCTACTTGGCGATGTCGATCATCTCGAGCAGTACCTGCAGGCGCAGCGCGAGCGGCTCCGCGATGCTGCCGTGCAGTTGCAGGAGCTTGTCGATCGAGTGCCGGGCGGCCTCGGCGACATGCGTCGCCCGCTGCTGTCGGCCTCGGCCGAGCCGACACCGGACTCCGCGTCGCACGTTCAGCAGGAGCAATCGACCGCCAGCCGACCGGCCGCGGCAGAAGTGTCGCCGCCTCGTGCCGTCCCGGAACAAGTGCCGCCGGCAGCTGCCGACATGGTCGAGCCGTCCGCCGATCCCGACCCGGATCCGTCACCGCCGGTCACCTCCACACCGGATCGCGCTGGCGGGCTCAACGCCCTCGCCTTGTCGGGGAGCCCCGATGCGCGGGACAGCGTGTGGCGCATGCTCGACGAGGAAGTCGCCAGCACCCGGGCCGCACAGACGTCGTTGGTGCTCGCCGAGGATACGGGGGAAGCCCCCACCCCGTCAGGTGTTCAACGCGAGGCGCCCGGCGAAGGTGGCGACGAGGCGCAATAGGGCTTCGGCCCGCCGCTTGCGGGCGGTAGGCTCAGGTTTCACGGCGTTGACGAGGCCATCACCTCCGAGCCTCTGGAAGAACAGCGTGCCGGCCGGCGGCCGGGGCGCCCAGTAGAACCGGACGGGTCCAGCCCGACATCGCTGGCGCAGTCGAGTGGCTGTGGCTCGCGAGCCACAGCAAGCAGGGTGGTACCGCGGGCCGGTCGGCTCGTCCCTGTGCAAGCAGCACAGGAGCCGCCGTGACCTACCCCACCGTTCAACCGCAACCGTCGTTCCCCGCCCTCGAGCGGGAGGTGCTCGCCTTCTGGGACGGCGATCGCACCTTCGAGGCATCGGTCGAGCAACGCGATGATGCCGACGAGTACGTGTTCTACGACGGCCCGCCGTTCGCCAACGGCCTGCCGCACTATGGCCACCTGCTCACCGGTTTCGTGAAGGATGCGGTGCCGCGCTACCGCACCATGCGCGGGCAGCAGGTGCATCGCCGCTTCGGGTGGGACTGCCACGGCCTGCCTGCGGAGGTGGTGGTGGAGAAGGAGCTCGGCATCAGCGGCCATCCCGCGATCACCAAGTTCGGCATCGACAAGTTCAACGACGCCTGTCGCACCAGCGTGCTGCGCTTCACCGACGACTGGCATCGTTACGTCACCCGTCAGGCCCGCTGGGTCGATTTCGAGCACGACTACAAGACGCTCGACACGCCCTACATGGAGAGCGTGATGTGGGCCTTCAAGACCCTGTGGGACAAGGGCCTGGTCTACGAGGGTTTCCGCGTGCTCGCCTACTGCTGGCGGTGTGAGACGCCGCTCAGCAACACCGAGACGCGTATGGACGATGTGTACCACGACCGGCAGGACCCCGCGCTGACGGTGGAGTTCCAACTGGACAGCGGTGAGAAGATCCTTGCCTGGACCACCACCCCGTGGACCCTTCCAAGCAACCTCGCGCTCGCAGTCGGCGCCGACATCGACTACGCCGTGATGGCGGACGACAGCGGCCAGCGGTACATCCTCGCCGAGTCGCGCCTGGGTGCGTACGACAAGGAGCTTGCCGGCGCGACCCAAGTCGGCACTCTCTCGGGAGCCGACCTGGTCGGTCGCCGCTACACGCCGCTGTACCCGTTCTTCGCCGACACGCCGAACGCGTTCCACGTTCTGGCAGGCGATTTCGTCAGCACGGAGGACGGCACCGGCGTCGTGCACATGGCGCCCGGCTTCGGCGAGGACGACCAGATCATCTGCAACGCGGTCGGCATCCCCACCATCTGCCCGATGGACGAGCACGGCCGGTTCACCGCCGAAGTGGCTCCGTGGGCCGGTCTGCACGTGTTCGACGCCAACCCGGAAGTGATCAAGGACCTCAAGAGCAGGGGAGTGGTCGTTCGCCACGACAGCTACCAGCACAGCTACCCGCACTGCTGGCGCTGCGCGCAGCCGTTGGTCTACCGCGCCATCAGTTCCTGGTTCGTCCAGGTCACTGCCTTGCGCGAGCGCATGGTCGAGCTCAACCAGCAGATCCGTTGGGTGCCCGACCACATCAAGGAAGGCAGCTTCGGCAAGTGGCTGGCCAATGCCCGCGACTGGAGCATCAGCCGCAACCGCTTCTGGGGCTCACCCATCCCGGTGTGGCGCAGCGACAACCCCGAGTACCCGCGCATCGACGTCTACGGCAGCATCGCCGACCTGCGGCGCGACTTCGGGGTGGAGGTCACCGACCTGCACCGGCCGTACGTCGACGACCTCGTGCGACCGAACCCCGACGACCCCAGCGGGCAGTCGCTGATGCGCCGCGTGCCGGAAGTACTGGACTGCTGGTTCGAGTCCGGCAGCATGCCGTTTGCCCAGGTGCACTATCCCTTCGAGAACGCCGAATGGTTCGAAAGCCACTATCCGGGCGACTTCATCGTCGAATACATCGGCCAGACCCGCGGTTGGTTCTACACCCTGCACGTCCTCGCCACCGCCTTGTTCGACCGGCCGAGCTTCACCACCTGCGTCAGCCACGGCATCGTCCTGGGCGACGACGGCCAGAAGATGTCGAAGAGCCTGAACAACTACCCCGACCCGATGATGGTGTTCGACACCTACGGCAGCGATGCCATGCGGTGGTACCTGCTCAGCTCTCCCATCTTGCGTGGCACCGACTTGATGGTCACCGAGGACGGCATCCGCGACACGGTGCGGCAGGTGATCCTGCCCATCTGGAACAGCTGGTACTTCCTGTCGCTCTATGCCAATGCGGCCAACACGCAGGGCGCGTTCCGCACCGACAGCACCGATGTCCTCGATCGCTACATCCTGGCCAAGACCCACGATCTGCTGGGCACGCTCACCGCCACACTCGACGGCTACGACCTCTTCGCTGCGTGCGGCGCGGTGCGCTCGTTCCTTGACGCGCTCACCAACTGGTACGTGCGCCGCAGCCGCGACCGCTTCTGGGCCGGCGACCAGTCAGCGATCGACACGTTGCACACGGTGCTGTCGTTGCTGTGCCGCGCGCTCGCGCCGCTGCTGCCGCTGACCACTGAGGCTGTGTACCGAGCTCTCACCGGTGAGCGCAGCGTGCACCTCACCGACTGGCCCGACGCCGCGTCGGTGCCCGCCGACCCTGTCTTGGTGGAATCGATGGATCTGGCTCGCGACGTGTGCAGCAGCACGCTCCGGCTGCGCAAGGCGCACCAACGACGCGTTCGCCAGCCGCTGGCGTCGCTGCAGGTGGCTGTCGCCGGTGCCGGCCGGCTGGCGCCGTTCAGCGAGCTGATCGCCGACGAGGTCAACGTCAAGTCGGTCCAGCTCACCGACGATGTCGCCTCCTTGGCCAGCTACGACCTGCAGGTGGTGCCCGCTGCACTCGGCCCGCGGCTCGGTAGCCGGGTGCAGCTGGTGATCAAGGCCGTCAAGACCGGCGACTGGCAACGCACCGGCGACGGTGTGGTCGCCGGCGGCGTGCCGCTGCTCGACGGCGAGTACGCGTTGAAGATGGTCGTGCAGGGTGACGGTGCCAGTACCCCACTCTCCAGCGGCGAGGGGGTGGTCGTGCTCGACACGACGCTGACACCGGCACTGGTGGCCGAGGGCATCACCCGCGACTTGGTTCGCCTGGTGCAGCAGGCTCGCCGCGACGCCGGCCTGCAGGTAAGCGACCGCATCTCGCTCACCCTCGGGGTACCCGAGAGCGTTCGTCGCCAGGTGGCCGTCTTCCAACACTTGCTCACTGACGCAACCCTCGCCACCACACTGCAATGGGGCGCGGGCGAGCCGAACGCCGATCTCGACGGCGAACCCATCCACATCGGGGTTTCCGTGGCCGACACCGTGGCCGGTTGACCGGCTTCGTCCGCTCGCACCCCGACGGCGCCGTACCGGCGGTGCGCGCCGTCGCATGGGCCAGTGTCGCGAAGGCGATGGGTCTGCACGAGTTGTTCCCCGTCTGCGCCAGTGGATCGAGCCGGAGCGTGCCGCGGACCGATAGCATCCCGGCCTGACGACCGGACCACGGAGGTTCAACGCGATGGCGACTGCCAAGAAGGCACCCGCGAAGAAGGCCCCTTCCAAGCCCGCGCCCGCGCCTGCGAAGAAGGCTGCAGCGCCAGCGAGAAAAGCTGCAGCGCCGGCGAAGAAGCCTGCGGCACCGGCCAAGAAAGCAGTCGCGCCGGCGAAGAAGGCTGCGGCGCCGGCGAAGAAGGCTGCGGCACCGGCGAAGAAGGTCGTCAAGCCGGCGAAGAAGGTCGTCAAGCCGGCACCGGCGAAGAAGGCTGCTGCGCCGGCCAAGAAGGTGGACAAGCCCGCGCCCGCGCCTGAGAAGAAAGCCGCTGCGCCGGCGAAGAAGGTCGTCAAGCCGGCAC
>JANONE010000589.1:0-2251 GCA_031420675.1 Ilumatobacteraceae bacterium
CGGACGCCTGGTGCGAGATAAGGGCGGCTTATACGCCGTCGTGCCGCGTGGCGCGGACGCTGGCGCGGCTCCAGTTGATCCCTACCTCGTCGCCACGAAGGTTGCGCCAGATGCGACCCTCGCCTACCACGCCGCTTTGCAGTTCTGGGGCAAGGCGTACTCAGTCTGGCAGCGGTTCCACTTCCTTACTGAATCCAGCACCAGAGCCTTCCGATTCAGGGGACTCGAGTTCGCGCCCGTCAAGGTGCCAGCCCCGCTGCGAGGCCTCCCCGCTGCCGATATTCAGATCACGGAGCAGCGCCATGGCGGCGGCACCGTGCGCGTCACGACGCTGGAGCGTACGCTCGTCGACGTGCTCGATGCGCCGGCTCATGCGGGAGGGTGGGAGGAGATCTGGCGTTCACTCGAGATGATTGAATTCTTCGATCTCGACGCGGTTGTCTTGTACACGTCACAACTCGGGTCCGCACTGACGGCCGCCCGCGTAGGGTTCTTCCTGGATCAGCATCGCGAGACCCTGATGGTCGAGGATAGCCACCTGGAGCGGCTGCGTGAACTCCGGCCACGGCAACCTCGGTATCTGGACACTCGGCGCAAGCCGGGGAAACTCGTGGCGTCCTGGAATCTCATCGTGCCAGACGATGTTCTTGGTCGCACCTGGGCGGAGGTGGCATGCGAGTCGTCTGCGACATGTCACAGGTCTCGAAGGCACGAAGCTCCGGCTAGCCTTCGTCGTCTACGGAGGCATCAGTCGCAAGGACTGGCGAACGATCTCCGTCGATAACGTGACCATTGATGTGGCCGAAGCCGCGGTGATGCTGCTGCCGCTCCTTCGCGGGCAAGACGCACCGAATCGGAACGATTTGGCGAAGTGGACACGAGCGCGCGTGTCCGACTGCCGCGAGCTCTTGGCGATGGTCCTGCCGCTGACGGATCAGGAACTAACATTCTTCGAACTTCTCAACGCGCGCGGTCAGATCGTACCCGAACTCATCACCGACGATGGGCGTTTGCAGAACATCATCGGGGCGCATCCCGGGTTGCAGTGGAAGGCGCTGAACGTCCGACAGCACCGCTAATCGAAATCGAAGCCGCGCAACGGCTTGGTCGCCGGCTCCTTTTTCGCCTGCTTCAGCGCCTCTTCGAACCGCTTCGACAGCGCATCACCCTTGTTCTTCTCCGCCTCGAACGACTGCGCGAACAACGCATCGCGCCTGGCGGCCTGGTCGGCCAGAATGCGATGAGCGTTGTCGAGTTCAGGCCGATCGGGATGGGGCGCCGCCTCGTGGCTGATGATACGGCCGAGGTTCAGATCCACGGTCAGCACGGCGCCACAGCATGGGCACGGCAGTTCGCGTTCGCTCTCGAGCTTGGCCATGGATAGAGCTTACAGGGAACAGGGACTTTCGACCCCGTTCCCCGTTCCCCCAACAAGATACGATGGAGCCTGATGCCAGTTGATGAGCCCAAGCGAACGCGCACTGTGCGCGTCGCCACCTACAACATTCACAGCGGCCGTGGGCTCGACGGGCGGACCCGCCTGGAGCGGATCGCGGCAGTGCTCGCCGGCATCGATGCCGACATCATCGCCCTGCAGGAGGTCGTCGGCGCGAGTCCACTGAAGCCCGGACAGGCGGCGGAGCTGGGCGCCGCGCTGGGCATGGGCTGGGTCATGGCCCCGACGCGGCACCAACGCACGGCGTTGTTCGGCAATGTCGTCCTGACCCGCTTCCCCGTGCGGCATCACGTGCAGTACGACCTGACCTGGAAGACGTGCGAGCACCGCGGCGTGCAGCGCGTCGATGTCGGCCTCGAAGACGACACCCTCCACTTCTACAACGTGCACCTGGGCACGTCGCTGATGGAGCGCCGCAACCAGGCGGCGCGACTCGCCACGCTGGTGCACGACCGGCGCGTCGTCGGGCCGAAGATCGTGCTCGGTGACTTCAACGAGTGGGCGCGGGGTATTGCCAAGGACGTGCTCGCCGAGCGGCTGCAGAGCATCGACCTCAGCAAGCACCTCAGCCGGCGGCGAACGTACCCCGGCATCTTCCCGATCCTGCACCTCGACCACATCTATTACGAGGGCCAGGTCGAGGTGCTCAAGGTGACGCTGCCGCGCGATCGCATGGCGCTGATGGCTTCGGATCACCTGCCGCTGGTGGCCGACCTGAAGATCGGCTTCGACTAGGCCGCAGATTCACACAGATTAAACGCAGATTACGGCGACGGGCGCTAAATCAGGTCGTCG
>JANONE010000590.1:0-2191 GCA_031420675.1 Ilumatobacteraceae bacterium
GTGTCCGGGTGCAGGTGCAGGTGCCGACGAAACTCACCGACTTCGAGGCCGATCTGCTGAGGAAGCTGGCGGAGGCGCGTGGCGAGGAACTGCACTCCGAACACGGCCTTTTCGCGCGGATCAAATCGGCCTTCCAGTGAACCCGGCGCTGCGTTCCAGCGCGGCGCACCTGTTCGTGCAGTCCTTGGATGCGCCCGAGCCAGACCCCGACGACGCGCATCACCTGTTCCGCGTGCTCAGAGTGCGCGATGGCGAGGTCGTGACGGTGACCGACGGTGAAGGGCGTTGGCGGGCCACTGAGGTCGTGGGGCGTTCGCTGCGCCCGATCGGCGACACGGTGACAGAGCCTGCGCTGCCTGCGTTCACCATCGCCAGCGCCATTCCGAAGGGCGACAGAGCCGAATGGATGGTGCAGAAGCTCACCGAGATCGGTGTCTCGGAGATCGTCTTTCTGCACTGCACGCGCAGCGTGGTGCACTGGGATGGCGAGCGCGGCATGCGTCAGCTGCATCGGTCTCGCCGCGTCGCGCGGGAGGCGGCGATGCAGAGCCGCCGCGTCTGGCTACCGCGAGTGGCGGGCCCGGAGTCCTTCGCGTCCATCGTGCTGCGGCCCGGCGTCGTCCTGGCCGAGCCCGGCGGCGAGTCGCCGTCGTCGCTGACGAGTGTGCCGACCACCGTGGTCATCGGGCCCGAGGGCGGGTTCACCGCCGACGAACTGGCTGTCGGCGTACCACTGGTGCGCCTGGGCTCCACCGTGTTGCGGGTGGAAACGGCTGCGCTGGTGGCCGCAGTAAAATTCGTTCTGTAGCTATATCTCGATTGCCCCGCTGCGTGAACTGTCCTCACTTTGCGTTGTCATCACTGTGCGTGTGTGTCATGATGGCACCCACAGTGTGGTAGGCGGAACCAGACTCGCAGGAAGAGAGACGAGTGGACATGCGTGATTTCGATGATGACGACGTGGTCGCATCGCCGTACAGCCGCAAGGTGGGCGAGCGACTGAGGGTGATCCGGCGCCAGAAGCGGTTGTCGCTGCAGGAGGTCGAGTCCTCCTCCACCGAGGAGTTCAAGGCGTCGGTGCTGGGTGCCTACGAACGTGGCGAACGAGCCATCTCGGTGCCGCGGCTCGAGCGGCTGGCCAAGTTCTACAACGTGCCGGTGGATCAGCTGTTGCCCCGCGAGGACGTCACCCCGTCCAGCGACGCGGAGTCGCCCAACAACAAGAAGCTCGCGGTCGACCTGCTGAAGCTCACCCAGCTCAGCGGCCAGCCGTTCGAGATGCTGGTTCGCTTCCTGAAGATGATCCAGGTGCAGCGTCAGGACTTCAACGGCAAGGTCATCACTGTTCGTGGTGACGACACCCGCGCCATTGCCGCAATGCTCGACGTGCCGGTGGATCAGGTGGGGCAGCGGCTCGACGCGCTCGACCTGCTGTTCCATCCCTGAGTCGCCAGGTTCGCTCGCAGTGAGCGAACCGCTGCCGCCCCATCGCTTCGGGGTCTACCTCCACATTCCGTTCTGCGCCAAACGGTGCGACTACTGCGCGTTCGCCACCTGGACGGATCGTGGCCATCTGCAACAGCAGTATCTTGCGGCGCTGCAGGCCGACATCGAACGGGCTCAACTCCCACCCGTGTCGAGTGTCTTCGTCGGCGGTGGTACACCGACCCTGGTCGATCCATCGGCACTCGCCGACGTGTTGCGTTCCATACCGGTGGTGCCAGGAGCCGAGGTGACGGTGGAGTGCAACCCCGACGACGTCACGGTGGAGATGTATCGCATCTTCCGCGACGCCGGCGTCGATCGGGTCAGCATCGGAGTGCAATCGATGGTGCCCTCGGTGCTGGCCTCGCTGGGTCGCACCCACGATCCGGCGAACGTCCGCCACGCGGTCGCTGCGGTACGCGAGGCCGGCATTGCCACGTTCAACCTCGATCTGATCTACGGCGTCGCAGGCGAGACGCTGGACGACTGGCGGGCCACGCTGGAGGGTGCGATTGCGCTCGAACCGATCCACATCTCGGCATATGCCCTGACCGTGGAGGCCGGTACACCGCTGGCACTCGAACCAGAACGACACCCCGACGACGACGATCTGGCCGACAAATACGAGCTGGCCGACGAGCTGCTCACCGCCGCCGGCCTCGCCAACTACGAAGTCAGCAATTGGGCGCAGCCCGGCCACGAGTGC
>JANONE010000591.1:0-7638 GCA_031420675.1 Ilumatobacteraceae bacterium
CGAGTTCGTGCAACATACGGTCGGCAGGCCCCTTCAACGCAACGCCGCCGACGATGGGGGAGATTGCGACCACGGTGTCGCGGCGGGCAGCCAGTAGCTCGTCGACACCGGCGAGTGCGCGGATCGGACCGATCGACACCAGCGGGTTCGACGGCGCGATCACCACCGCCTCACTGTCGGCGAGCGCACGCCGAGCCGACGGCGACAACGTGGCCGACGACGCTCCGTCGAAACGCACAGCGGCGACGGGCACCGAGTGGCGCCGCTGCACGAAGTACTCCTGGAACGGAACCTCGATGCCCTCCTCGAGCAGCGACACCATCGTCGTCACACGCTGGTCGCTCATCGGGAGCAGCCGCTGTGGAACGCCCCAGGCGGCGGCGATCTCGGCCGTGACGTCGGTGAGGGATGCTCCCTCCGCAAGGCGGGCGGTGCGGTAGAAGTGTGTCGCAAGATCCTGGTCGCCGAGGTTGAACCAGGTTGGCGCAGCGGCCGAGCCCACCGGGCGCACGCCGGCGTAGCGGCCGAGCGCCGCCATTGCCCGCCACGACTCGTCGCGCAAGCCCCAGCCGCGTTCAGGGTCGATGGCGCCGGCCAGCGTGTAGACGATGGTGTCGATGTCGGGGGAGATGGCGAGGCCGAGCATGACCGTGTCGTCGCCGGTGTTGACCACGCCAACGGTATGTGCTGCAGGGTGCACACCATCGAGCGCACGCAGGAACCGAGCCGCGCCCACGCCGCCGCACACCACGCAGATGGTCGTCACCTCTGCTCCGTCTCGGTGCCGTCGCCAGTGCCGTCGCCAGTTCCGTCGCCCGCCGCCACCCGACGGTACAGATCGACCATGGCCGCAGCGCAACGTTGCCAGGTGAAGTGCTGCAACTGTCGTACCCCCGCTGCCACCAGGTGGGCCCGGACCGAAGGGGAGTTGATGGCGAGGGCGAGGTTCCGGGCCAGCGCGTCCACGTCGTCGGCCGGGCACAGCAGTGCAGCGTCACCGGCGACCTCGGGGATCGAGCCTGCATCGCTCGCGACCACCGGCACCCCGGCCTGCATCGCGTCGAGCAGTGGAAAGCCGAACCCTTCGTCGAGCGACGGGTAGGCCAGGACCGCCGCGTGGTGCAGCAGCCAAGATCGAACGGCATCGTCGATGCGGCCAGTGAACAGGACACGATGAGCGTGACTGCCCAACGCATCGACCGCGTGGTGAATGGCGTACCGATCGTCGCCGTCGGCACCGGCGAGCACGAGGCGCACCTCGGGTTGATCGGCCGCGAGCGTCCCGAACGCCCGCACCAAGCGCGGCAGGTTCTTGCGCCGCTCGAGCGTGCCGATGGAGACCACGAAGGGCAGGCTGGTCAGCTCGGGAATCGGCGAGGTTGCGGGCGGAGGGGGTAACGGGAGCGCCCCGAGATGGACGGTGTGCACCGACGCGCCGGGTATCAGCTCCCGCACCGCCCGTGTCGTGGCGTGCGAACTCGTGTGCACCACCGCCCCGCCGGCCACTGCGCGTCGCAGTATCTTGCCGGCCAATCGGACGGCGGGGCTCGCGTCCTCGGGGTGGCGTAGGAACCAGCAGTCGTACACCGACACCAGCCGTGGGAGACGGCTCGGTGGCACGACGTAGTTGGTGCCGTGCACCAGTTGCACGTCGTGCAACCAGCGGTCGGCCTGCGGTCGGTCGCCGCGGGCCCAGAGACGGTGGGCGAGTGCGGCCGGCAGCGGCAGCCGCCGGGTGGGAGGCTCCGGTCGGGCGCGAAACGACAGCACGTAGTCGACGAGCTCGAGGTCGTCGCGAGCGGCCAGCGCAGCGTGCATGGCCTCCACTGCCAACCCGACACCGGTCTTCGGGCCGAACAACGGGCCTGTGTCGAACCCCACGCGCAACGCAGTCATCTGGTTGGCCAGGATAGCCGCAGCCGCCCGGCGGCGACGCTTGTGCGGGGCCGCATCTCGCCGCCACACCCTAGACTGCAGCGACTCGACCGACGGTCCGATCACGACGGACAGAACTGAAAGACCATGCCCCGCGCATTCATCACCGGAATCACCGGCCAGGACGGCCAACACCTCGCCGAGTTCCTGCACAGCAAGGGCTATGAAGTGTTCGGCATGGTCAAGGGTCAGAACAACCCGCGCATGGTGCAGATGCGCGACGAGTTCCCGTACGTCGAGCCTGTGCCCGGCGATCTTGCAGATCTGCCATCGTTGGTCAAGGCGCTGGAGTTCACCCAGCCCGACGAGGTGTACAACCTCGGTGCCATCTCGTTCGTCGCCCTCAGCTTCAACCAGGCCGAGCTCACCGCCAACATCACCGGCCTCGGAGTGCTGCGCATGTTGGAGGCCATTCGCATGGTGGGCGGGGCGCAGAACAACAAGATCCGCTTCTACCAGGCCAGCAGTAGCGAGATGTTCGGCAAGGTGCGCGAAACCCCGCAGACCGAGCGCACCCCGTTCCACCCGCGCTCGCCCTACGGCTGCGCCAAGGTGTTCGGTCACGACATCGTTGTCAACTACCGCGAGAGCTACGACATGTTCGCCTGCAGCGGCATCCTGTTCAACCACGAGGGCCCCCGCCGTGGCCTCGAGTTCGTCACCCGCAAGGTCACGAACTCCGTTGCCCGCATCAAGCTCGGCCTGCAGCAGGAGATCGTGCTCGGCAACCTCGACAGCAAGCGCGATTGGGGCTTTGCCGGCGACTACGTGAAGGCCATGTGGGCGATGCTGCAACAGGATCAGCCCGACGACTACGTCGTGGCAACCGGCAAGGCGTTCAGCATCGAAGACCTGGTGCGCCTCGCGTTTGCCGAGATCGGCATCGACGACTGGCGGAGCTACGTCCGCCAAGACCCGAAGTTCTTCCGCCCCGCCGAGGTCGATCTGCTCATCGGTGATCCCACCAAGGCTCGCGAGAAGTTGGGTTGGGAACCGCAGGTGCAGTTCCCCGAGCTGGTGAAGATGATGGTCGCCAACGATCTCAAGATCGAAGGCGCCAAGATCCGCTGAAGTGACTGCTGAGCCCGCTGCGACTGTGGCGGATCGACGACTGTGGCGGATCCACGACTGTGCGATTCAGGTCACAGGCGGGTTCAGGTCTCGAAGGGCATGTCCATGATGGCTTCCATCATCGAGGCATCGGTGGGAATCTCGCCGCGGCGCAGCTTGTACCGCAACGCCAGCCCGAAGACCAACATGGCCGCCAACGACGATGCGACGAGGCCAAACTCGATGCGACGGAAGAGGTTGTCGCTGCTGAGCCACGTCACGAGGACGAACGCTGTCATGCCGGTGCTCCACCCCACCGCCACCAGGGCGTGGCCCCGCAGTGCAATGACGGCTTGCGCCAGCGCGAGAGCGACCATGTAGGTAGCGCTGCCCAGCGCCAGCATCGCCAGCGTGCGGCTGGTGAGCTCGGCGTCGTACATCTTGCGGATGATGAACGGGCCCAGCGCGTAGGAGCCGACGATGCCGGCCGCGCCGACCGCCAGCACGATGTACATAAGCTTGCGGAACCCGCTGCGGAACTCGTCGATCTCGTTGCGTGCCGCCAGGCGCGAGAGGCGCGGCAGCAATGCTGCCTGCACGGCCTGGAAGAGGAACAGGGGTATCCGCGACAACAGCACCCCGTAACCGAACTGGGTCACGAGATCCTTCTGGCTCGGGTGCTTCATCAGGTTCGCCGCCACCGGACCTGCGTTGACGAGGCCGGCGGCGAAGACCGAGCCCAGCAGCAGCCAACCCAGGTTTGGCGTGACTTCTTGCCAACTGGCCGGCGGGCCATCGTCGGTGCGGAGCTCGCCCTTCGAGAAGACGTAGAAGAAACCTGCCAGCGGAGCCAACGCGACAGCCATGCCAAATGGGCCGGCGGTCTTCACGCCGACCACGGCCAGCCCCACGCACAGGATCACGCGGACGGCACCGTCGGCACCCATGACCACGGCGTAGGCATGGAACCTGCCGCTGCCACTGGCGATGCCGCGGGCGAGGTGCACCGGGGCGTAGCTGGCGAAGCCGATGACGAGCGCGATCAGCATGACCCAATCGCCGTCGAAGTACGAGTGCGTGATCAGCGGGCTCGTCGCCAAGATGATGGCCACCACGATGATCGCAAGGCCGATTCCAAGCTGCACGACCTTGCGCACCACTGGCCGAGCGCCCTGGCCGATGGCCCGCCGATGAGAGACCGCGCGCCCCAGTTCCTGCTCGAGCGGCAAGAAGAAGCCAGGGGCGAGGACGAACGTCGCGAACCACAGCGACAGCACCGGACTGAACGGTTCGTCACCGCCGAGCGCGCTCTTGCCGACCTTCAAGAACGCGAAACTGGCCAGCCCGGCGATCAAGAGCCCGATGGCGACCGGAATGGTGCCCTCAGGGAGCGGTGCGCGAGAGGAGGAGGACTGTTCGTCGGAGAGGGCCACCAAGTGGACGAGGCTACCCGGCGGACACGGTGAATGGCCAGCGATCGCGTGGTGTCGTCAAGCTCAAGGTCATCGCGACCGATAACAGTCTATGCGTCGTTCTCTGGTGCTTCTGCTCGCCCTGGTTGCGACGACGGTCGATGTGATTCCACAGGCTGCGTCAGCCGCTCCTGCCGTCACCGACACTGCCGTCACCGACACTGCCGTCACCCTTGATGGTCACGGCTACGGCCACGGGTACGGCCTCAGCCAATGGGGTGCGTACGGCTACGCCGTGGACGAGGGCTGGAGCGCAGCGCAGATCCTCGATCACTACTACGCCGGCACGGTCGCCGGCACCGTGCCGTTCGACACGGTGGTGGGCGTTCGGCTGATGAACCTCGACGACAGACAGACGGCCGTCGTCAGCGAAACCGGCGGCCTGTCGGTCGATGGTGTTGCGGGCGGCCCGTGGAAGTCGGTGGTGGCACGCGAGGTGTCGCCGGCGGCCTATGCGGTGTGGGCCCGCGCCGATGCGCAGGTGTGTCCGGCGGCCGACGGTGACCCCGTCGCAACCGGTTGGACGCTGGTGGCGGCGTCGGTCGCGACGCAGGTGAACATCCGCACTCAGGTCGATTCCGCGATGACGACGAACTATGCCGACCTTGCTGCGGTCTGCGAGCCTGGCGGCAACGTGCGCTCATATCGCGGCGTCGTTCGTGCCGTCAACGGCACCGCCGGCGAGAACAGGACGGTGAACGAAGTTCCGGTCGAGCAGTACCTTCGCTCGGTGATCGCCAAGGAGATGTCGCCGTCGTGGGCGACTGCCGGCGGAGGGAAGGGAGCGCAAGCGCTCCAAGCGCAAGCGGTCGCCGCGCGCAGCTTCGGACTGGCGGAGACCCGCTATTCATACGCCCGTACGTGCGACCTCACCTGCCAGACGTATCTCGGAGCAGCGGTGCGTTCGTCGGTGAGCGCGACCTACACGCGCATCGAGTACCCGGCGACCGACGCAGCCGTGCTGGCCACCGCCGGAGTCGTGCGCCGGGTCGGCAACACCGCCGGGTCCATCGCACTCACGATGTTCGCCGCCTCGTCGGGTGGCTGGACGGATGCCGGTGTCGGCCCGATCATGCCGTTCGCACCCGTGGTCGATGCCGGTGACGCCACAGCCCTGAATCCCAACCACAACTGGTCGACCACGCTGTCGGGGAACGCCATCGCCGCCAAGTACCCCACGATCGGCGCCTTCGTCGGCATCACCGTGCTGAAACGCAACGGCTACGGCGATTGGGGTGGACGTGTCCTTTCCCTCCGTGTCACCGGCGGATCGGCGTCGGTCACGGTGACCGGTGATCAGTTCCGCAGCGCGTTCCGCCTCAAGTCGAACTGGTTCAACGTGCGCGGCTCGACGCCGATCGACAACTGTTCCGGCCGCAACGCGCCGGCCGTCGGCGCAACGCCGCCGTCGGCACCGGCTGCGCGTTACACGCCGCTCGAGCCCGTGCGCCTGATGGACACTCGCACGGGTGTCGGCACTATCGCGCAGTCGCTGACGGCCGGGTGCACCCTTGTCGTCGATCCGGGTCTCGACACGTCGGTCACCGCTGTTGCCGTCAACCTCACCGCTGTAGCGCCTGCCGCCAACGGTTACGTGACGGCGTATCCGTGCGGTGTCGAACGGCCGGTGGCATCGGTCGTGCAGGCCGTTGCGCAGCGAAACATCGCCGGTGCGACCGTGGTTCCGCTGGGCGCCGACGGCACCTTCTGCGTCTACTCCTTCGTCACCACGCACCTGCTGGTCGACCTCTTCGGTTCCTATTCGCCGACCTCGGGGGGCAAGTTCGAGCCGATGTCGCCACTTCGTCTGTACGACTCGCGTTCGTCGGGCCGGCGAGTGGGCGCCGGTGCCGTCGTCACGATTCCGGTCACTGGTGTCGGGGGTGCGGCAGGGGCGCCCGCAGGGGCAACGGGTGCTGCGCTGAGTGTGCAGGCCATCGACCCCTCGGGTGACGGCTACGTGACCGTCTACCCGTGTTCAACCTCGGTGCCCGTGGTCAGTTCCGTCAACGTCGTCACCGCCGGCAACATCGCCAACCACGTGGCGGTGGCACTCAGCGGCACCGGCTCGGTGTGCGTCTACGTGAGCACCCCGATGCACCTGATCGTCGATCTCAGTGGTTGGTTCGGGGCTGGTGCCAGCACCGAGTTCCATGCCATGACCCCGGTCAGGGCGCTGGACACCCGCAACGGCATCGGCCTTGCGGAGGCGTTCGTTGGCGGTGCCAACCGAGCGATCGTCCTTGCCGGAACGAAGGGGCTGCCCGACGCGGCGAGGCTGCGGGCAGTGGTGGGACAAGTCACCGCCGTGTCGGCCATTGGCGTCGGGTTCCTCACGGTCCACCCGTGCGCGCCAGCCGTGCCGGAGGTGTCCATGGTGCAGACGTGGCCGGGCGCGAACGTCGCCTCGCTGGTGATCGGGGCCGACGACGGCCTCGGCCGGTGGTGCATCGCGGCGAGCAAGTCGATGCACGTACTCCTCGACGTCAGCGGCTACTTCGCCTGAGCGCGGCGACTCAGGCCGCTGTGCGGATGAGACCACGCACCTGCTTGCGGGCGGCCTTGGCGAGGTCGTGTGCCTGGCTGACGATCACCGCTGCCCGTTCCGGCAGACGCTCTTCGAACTTCTCGACGGTGCTGTCGAGCTTGGCTTCGAGCGCATCGAAACGTCCGTCGAGCTTGGCGATCTGCGCCTCGACGGTCGCCAGCAGGTCATTCATCTGGGTCCTGCTGGTGCCGAACCGGTCGGCGAGGGTCTTGACGACCTCGCGGCGGCGAACCTGCGCCTGCTGGACGGCCAGCACGCCGAAGCCGATGGTGATGTAGGCGGCGTCGCACACTGCGGCGACGACCTTGTCGTCGAGGCCGGCGAGCTTGGTGGCGTCGAGGCCGGAGAAGTCGATGCTGGGGAAGTTGGGGATCTTGGCCATGAACTTGTCCTTTTCTGGAGCGCCGGCGGCGGGGGCCTGTGCGCAGTGAATCGTACTCGTGATTGCAGCATAGCGCATGGTGCTAACTATTGCAAGCACCTCGGCGGCACTCGGAGTGGTGCCACCGCACGAGGTGACCGGTCACAGTGGTGCCGTCGCCGCTAGCCTCGGTTGTTCGTGGAACCCAACGGATCGCTCGCCCCGCCCGTTGTGGCCGTGATGGTGGTGCACGAACCCGGTCCTTGGTTCGA
>JANONE010000592.1:0-18772 GCA_031420675.1 Ilumatobacteraceae bacterium
GCGAGTCGCACGGAAGTGCTGGCTGAGTAGGCTTCGCCAATCGCCGCGGGCGTGGCGAAACTGGCAGACGCGCAGGGTTTAGGACCCTGTTCCGCAAGGAGTGTGGGTTCAAGTCCCTCCGCCCGCACATGCTGCTCGACGTTCAGTTCAGTTCCGCGCACAACGACTGGCCCGCGCTACGCGATGCCGTGCTGCAGGCAGAGGCCGACGGGTACGACACCACCTGGGTGCTCGACCACTTCGACGGCCGGGTGTTGGGCGGCGACCGCGCCGTGCTCGAATGCTTCACGTTGCTCGGTGCGCTGGCAGCCTGCACCACCACCATCGGTATCGGCACGCTGGTGGTCAACGTCGCCAACCGGCACCCCGCCGTGATGGCCGCAGCAGCGTCCAGCGCCTTCCGCATCGGCGGTGGGCGCCTGCACCTGGGCCTCGGCGCCGGTGCGCCGCCCGACTCACCGTTCGCGACCGAGCATCACGATCGGGGCATCGTCATCCTCCCCGAACTGGCCGATCGCCACCAGGCAGTCGTGCGTCAGATCGAGGTGCTCCGCACGATCGAGCCGATGCCCATCATCGTCGGCGTCAACAGCGTCGAGTTGGCGGTGGTCGCGGGCCGCTACGCCGATGGAGTGAACGTGCGGCTCAGCAGCCCGCGGGCGAAGGACTACCTCGCGGCCGCGGTGGAGGCAGCGGCGGGCAAGACCTTCGAGACCAGCGGCTGGGCCGCAACACACGACCAGCGATCACGAGAGAAGGCCGTGGAACTCGGCCTCGACCGGCTCATCCTCTCCCGCCTGGAACGGCTGAACGGCTGAACCGTTGGACGTCAGTCCTTGGCGGTGACTGCGATGCCCGCCGTCACGATCGCAATGATCTGGCGGATCACGGCGGCGTCGATGGGGGCATCGGTGACCACCCAGCGATACATGAGGGGCGCGATCAAGAGGTCGTGCACAACTTCGAGATCGACGGAGGGGTTGATCTCGCCGCGCTCCACGCCGCGCTGCAGGACCATCTGCAACGGAAGGCGACGCTGGGCGATGAACGCCCGGTACGCATCGGCGACATCTGGGTTCACCTTCGCCGCCGCGATCATCTGCGGGAACACACGCTGTAGCTCGCGGTCGGTGAGTGGGTGGTCGAATCCGCCGAGCCACCCCTCGAGATCACCTTCGAGAGTGCCCGTGTCCGGCACGGTTGGGGTGCGAACACACGACATCCACGCGTCGAGCATGAGCGCTTCCTTCGACAACCACCGCCGGTAGATCGTCGCCTTCCCGACACCTGCCCTGGCCGCCACCGCATCCATCGTGAGGCCGGCCATGCCGACGTCGGCCACGAGGTGCAGCGCGGCCGCCAGGATCTCGCCTGTGCAAGCTTCGTTGCGCGGTCGGCCACGACGAACCTCGGGTTCCACGGTCACGACCCTGCCACCGGTGCGGGGTCGGCCGGGACACCTGCGTCGACCACTGGGTGCGCGCTCGCGGGAAGGAACCGGTACGCGACGACTGCTGCGACGAACACGACGAAGGCGCCGAGGCGCAGGCCCTGGGACAGACCGTGCACGAACGAGTCCTTCGCCGCGCGAGCGAACTCGCTGCCGGTTGGGCCCAGGTCCTGCGAGACCTTGAGCGCGGCGCCCAAGCTGCCGCGCGCCTTCGACAGCACTGGCCCGCCGAGACCGAACCGAACAGCGATGTCGTCGACACCCGCCGCGTAGACGCTCGCCACCAGGCTGCCGATGATTGCGACGCCCAGGGCGCCGCCCATCTGCCGAGTGGTGTCGTTGACAGCGGATCCGACGCCGGCCTTGGAGCGAGGCAGCGACCCCATCACGCTCTCGGTGGCCGGCGCCATGGTGAGCCCCATCCCGACCGCCATGAAGCACATGTTGACGATGACCCGCGGGTAGCTGGACTCGGTGTGCAAAGTGGAGAGCACGAGCATCGCCACCGAGATGATGGACAGCCCGAGGGTGACCACACGCTTGGTGCCGAGTCGTTCCACGAATCGTGCCGACAGCGGGGCTGTGATCATGATCGTCAGGGCATACGGGATCAGGCGCACTCCCGCCTGCAGCGGGCTGTACCCGCGCACCAGCTGCCAATACTGCGTCAGCAGGAAGAGAGAACCGAAGAGTGCGAAGAAGGTGAGCGTCACCGCCGTGTTGGCCGCAGTGAAACGCGGGTTGCTGAAGAAGCTCATGTCGAGCATCGGGTGGTCCGTGTGCTGCTCCCACTTGATGAAGGCGGCGAGGCCGACGATGCCCACGGCGAACGACAGCAACACCTCCGTGCTGGACCAGCCCTTGTCGGGGCCCTCGATGATGCCGAACAACATCGCACCCAAGCCCACCATCGACAACAGCGCACCGACAGGATCCAGCCGAGGGGCCGTCGGATCCTTCGATTCGGGCACGAAGTAGTGACCCGCGACCAGGGCTACGGCGCCGACCGGCAGGTTCACCCAGAAGACCGAGCTCCACGAGAAGTGGGTGAGCAGCACGCCGCCGATGACCGGACCGAGCGCGACCCCGAGACCGGAGAACCCGGCCCAGATGGCGATTGCCCGGCCACGTTCCTTCGGGTCACGGAACACGTCGGTGAGGATGGAGAGCGTGGACGGCATGATGAGTGCGCCACCGATTCCCATGAGGGCACGGGTGAGGATGAGGTTCGACGGGCTCCCGGCCAGCGCCGAGAGCACGGAACCGAAGGCGAAGATCACGATGCCGATGCGCAGCGCCAGCTTGCGACCGAAGCGGTCGCCGAGGCTGCCGGCGGTGAGCAGCAAGCCGGCAAAGACCAGCGTGTACCCGTCGACGATCCACTGCAGTTGGCTGTTCGTCGCTCCCAATTCCTTGACCAGCGACGGGATGGCCACGTTGAGGATGGTGTTGTCCATGACGATGATGAGCAGGCTGAGGCACAGCGTCGCCAGCGTGAACCAACGCCGTGCATGCACGGCCGGGTCGAGCAGGTCGGGTTGGTGAACAGGAGCGATGGACGCCATCGGCGAGCCTTTCGATACGGAACGGTATCGTATTCACCTGCGACCGCCCGCAGCACGCCCAAGCGGTGTGACATTCGCCGTTCGGCAGCGGCGAGGTTGCACCCGTTTGGGCTCACCCACTCCATTACGACGGCGTCACGGGGGGCACGACGTGGCACTATCAGAGTGAGTGAACGTGCACGATCTGCCCACCCCCGCCCTCGTGATCGACGCTGACCTGCTCGACCACAACCTGGCGACGATGGCGGCGCTCCGACCGGGTGCCGCGCTGCGGCCGCATGTGAAGGCACACAAATGCACAGCACTGGCAGCCGCCCAACACACGCAGGGCCACAGAGCGTTCACCTGTGCCACGCCTCGCGAGGTGCTGGGCATGGCCGCCGTCGGCCTTGGCCACGACCTACTGCTGGCCAATGAAGTGCTCGACCCCATCCGGCTGGCAGCGCTGGCAGCCGCTCCACCAGATACTCGCATCACCATCGCCGTCGACTCGCCCGAGACAGTCGATGCCGCCGCCAAAGCCGGGCTGCGCTACGTGTTGGTCGACGTAAACGTCGGCCTCCCCCGATGCGGTTGCCGGCCCGACGATGCCGGCCGCATCGCCGACCTCGCCCGCGGTCACGGCATGACCGTGCGCGGCGTGATGGGTTACGAAGGCCACCTGATGGTGATGGACGACCGCGACGAACAACGCGCGCAGGTCTCCGAGTCTGTCGATCGGTTGCTGGCTGCGCATGCGCTGGTCGGTGGCGACATCGTCAGCGCCGGCGGCACCGGCACCTTCCACCTCCACGACCGCACCACGGAGGTGCAGGCCGGTAGTTACGCATTGATGGACACCTACTACGCGCGCATGGGTACGCCGTTCGAGCAGGCGTGCTTCGTGATCGGCACCGTGCTCTCGGCGACACCCAAGTTCGCCGTCGCCGACGTCGGGTTGAAGGCGATGGGCATGGACCACGGCAACCCAACGCTGGAGACGCTCGACGGCCAGGGCGCCGACGTGTGGTTCCTCAGTGACGAGCACATCACGTTCGTCCCACACTCGGGAGTGTCGGCCGTTGGCGACCGGGTGCGCGTCGTGCCCGCCCACATCTATCCGACGATGGCCATGCACGACGTTGCCTGGTTGGTGCGCGGCCAGGAAGTCCTCGATCGCTGGCCGATCGACCTCCGTGGTTGGTGAGGCGCGCCCATCGGCGCCTCACCGAGGCCACTCTCACGCCGGGGGCGTGAACACGGCCCCACCGTTGCTGCCGTCGTAGCTGCCCAGCAGCACGACGACCGAGCCGGTCCACACCGGTGCGCTGTCGTCGTGCGCGACGTCGCCCCAGTCGAAGCCTTCGTCCCAGCGGTCGTTGACAGCGTCGTAGGACACCACGCCACCCTTGGCGAAGAGCAACATGTGGGTACCTGTCCAGATCGGCACGAAACCAGGGTGCGCCGGCCCATCGGCGATGGAACGCCAGGCGTCGGTGACGGGGTCGTAGGCCGCTCCATCGGCCAACGCCATCTCGCCGTTGCCGCCGTAGGGATCGCCACCGGACGAGCCGGCGGTGAGCAGCACCTCTTGGCCGGTCCACACCCCACCGCCTCGGAAACGGCGGGCCGACAAGGGCGAAGCCACCATCGTCCGCCAGGTGCCACTCACCGAATCGTACGCGGCACCGTCGTTGAATTCCTGAGTACCATCGGTGCCGCCCCACACGATCCACTCCGCGCCGGTCCAGACCGAAATGGCCAAGTTCCGCGGCGAGATCGGTACTGCCGGCAGCTCGCGCCACCGGTCCAGTACCGGGTCGTAGGCCAACGCCGTGGATTCCGAGGCATCGACATCGCCGAACGTGACCAGCAGCTCGCTTCCGGTCCACACCCACGGGTTGGCGCTCCACAGCTTGTCCGGGGCCGGCGAATCGGACGCGATGCGCCACTTCCCGGTCGACGGGTCGAGCAGTGCCGCTACCGACCGTGGCCGGCCCTCGGCGGCCCACCCGACGGCAAGCACCTCCGAGCCGGTCCAGGCAACGATGGGTTCCAACAGCGGAAGTGGCTCGGTCGACACGATCCTCCACGAATCGCTCACCGCGTCGTACGCAGCTGCGCCATCCACCGGAACACCATTTGGGTCGACGCCACCGACAGCGATCGCTTCGGTGCCTGTCCAAACCACCGCTGACTGGTACGTGGGCCCGCGAGGGTCCCGCGGGATTGCGCTCCAGCCGCAGCACGGCAACGAGGTCGCAGGCGCTGATCCATCGCCACTCGTGTTCTGCTCTCTTGCGGCCGACGAGTTCCAGATGGCAACGCCACCGGCGAGCACGAGACCGACGGCCAAGGCGCCGGCGACAGCCCGTCGCCGCACGGCAAGTCGGCGAGTGACGCGGGTGACAGCGGCACCAACCGTGTCCACGTCGGGGACACGTGCGCCATCAACCGCCGTGAGGTCGTTGCGTAGACGCTGCTCGGTGCGATCGTTCATGACCCCTCCAGAGTCCCCAACTGGACGCGAAGTTGCTCCAGGGCCCGCGACAAGGTGGACTTGACAGTGCCCAGGCTGATGCCCAGCACCTCGGCGATGCGCGCCTCGGGCAGGTCGTCGTAGTAGCGCAGCACGACCACGGCACGGCGTCGGACGGGCAAGGCCGCGATCGCTCTCAGTGTGCGATCCCGCTCGACAGCCTCGCGCGGGTGATCACCCGCCGGTTGCAGCCAGTCGATCGCGTGGTGGTCGCTGCGCAACGACAGCTGTCGGCGTCGCCAACGCCGATTGGCAAGGTTGACCAATACCCGGCGGAGATACGCGGGCGGGTCGGCCACCACGCCGCCGCGCCATTTCGGCAATGTGCGCGCGATGGCCTCGGCAACCAGATCGTCGGCGGCCTCACCCTCGCCCACCAGCAGGCGGGCGATCCGTTGCAGCCGCGGCAGTTCCGAACCCACCATCTCGGCGAAGGTCGCATCGGCCGGCGGCAGCAGCCCGCCCACCTCCACCTCGATGTGCGCCGCAGGCCGTTCCACGTCGCCTCAGAGCCTCAGCCGTGCTCGAAGGTTGCCTGCTCGCGCAGCGCATGGACCAGCGCAGTGAACGCCCGGCCGCGGTGCGAGATCGCGTTCTTCTCCGCGTCGGTCATCAGACTGAACGTGCGACCATCGCCGCCGTCGGGGATGAACAGCGGGTCGAAGCCGAAGCCGCGCTCGCCCATTTCCTCGGTGGCGATCGTGCCGTCGCACACGCCCTGCACCGTCAGCTCATGACCATCGGGCCACACGACCATGACCACCGTTCGGAAGCTGGCCCGCCGGTCGGTCACGCCGGCCAACACCGTCAGCATCTTCGCCCGATTCTCGGCATAGGTGGCGTTGGGGCCGGCGTAGTAGGCGGTCTCCACACCCGGTCCGCCGGCGAGCGCGTCCACGAACAGCCCGGTGTCGTCGCTGACTGCGGGTAGGCCGGTTGCCGCACAAACCGCCGCAGCCTTCAGGCGCGCGTTGCCCTCCAAGGTGCCGGCATCCTCCACTACATCGGGCACATCATCGGGCCGCGGAAGCAGCTCCACCAATCCTTCGAGGATGCCGGCGATTTCGGCCACCTTGTGCGGGTTGGCGGTCGCGCTGACCAGCCGCGGCAACGAGCTCATCGGCCGAGCGCGCGTGCCGACGGCGGCGTGGCGACCAGCGCGGCCTGCAGGTCGATGATCTCGGCAAGGCCCTTGGTGGCCAGAGCCAACAGCGAGTCCAGCTCACCGCGGCTGAACGCGGCGCCCTCGGCAGTGCCCTGCACCTCCACGAACTTCGGCTCCGCGCCTGGATGGCCGAGGACGACCACGTTCATGTCCACCTCGGCGGTGGAGTCCTCCACGTACGGCAGGTCGAGCACGGGCACACCGTTGACGATGCCGACGCTGATCGCCGACACGTACGAGTGCAGCGGGTGCTGCTTGATCGCGTTGTTCTGCACCAGCCGGCTGAGGGCGTCGTGCAGTGCGAGGTAGCCGCCGCAGATGCTGGCGGTACGCGTACCGCCGTCGGCCTGCAGCACGTCGCAGTCGACGATGACTTGGCGCTCGCCCAACAATCGCATGTCGCACGAGGCCCGCAGCGCGCGACCGATCAGCCGCTGGATCTCCACCGTGCGGCCGCTCTGCTTGCCCTTCGCTGCCTCTCGGTCGATGCGTTCCGGCGACGCTCCCGGCAGCATCGAGTACTCCGCGGTCACCCAACCCTTACCGCTGTTCTTAATCCAACGCGGCACGCTCTCGTCGATGCTGGCCGTGCACAGCACGCGGGTCTTCCCGAACGTGACCAGCACGCTGCCGGCGGCCATCTCGGTGTAGTCGCGCACGAAGGTGATGGGGCGCAATTCGTCGTCGGCACGGCCGTCGGGGCGGGGCATGTGGGTCTCCTCGGTGAGGTGGATGTATGAGATGTCTAGTCGTGGCGCCAGTGCGCGGCGTCGCGAAGTTCAGGACCCAGCAGGCGGCCACCGAGATCGGCGAACCACGAGATGTCGCCACTGGAGAGGAACTGGTGCTCGGCGGGTTCGCCGCCATCAGCACGCAGCAGATCCGCCCCACTCAGCTCGTCGCGAGCCACCAGCGCCGTCTCGATAGCACTGCTGACCAGTGTGACGTCGGGCCCCATCACGTCGGCGATCACCTTCGCCAGGTACGGGTAGTGGGTGCAGCCGAGCAGCAGCGTGTCGACGCCGGCATCGTGCAACGGCGCCAACAGCCGCTCGGCCAAGATGTGGATCTCGTCGCCGCTGGTCTGGCCGCGCTCCACGAACTCGACGAAGCCCGGGCATGCCGCAGAGGTGAGTTGCACATTCTCACCGGTGGCAGCGACCGCACGGTCGTAGGCGCCGGAGCCGATGGTGCCCACCGTGCCGATGACGCCCACCTTGCCGGTGCGAGTAGCCCTCACCAGCGCGCGTGCGCCGGGCGCCACAACGTCGATGACCGGCACGGGCATCTCCGCTTCCAACTCGTCGAGCGCTGCCGCCGAGGCGGTGTTGCACGCCACCACGATCGCCTTCACGTCGTATTCCTTCACCAGGCTCCACGCAATCTGATGGGCGAACTCTCGCACCTCGGCCTGCGGCCGCGGCCCGTACGGGTAGCGCCCTGTGTCGCCGATGTAGACGAGGTGCTCATGCGGGAGCAGGTCGATGACGGCGCGGGCGACGGTGAGACCACCGAACCCGCTGTCGAACATCCCGATCGGTCGATCCATCGCCGCAAGGCTAACGGCTACCCCCACCGCCGGCCCGCCGTGGGCGCGCCACGCATCCGGCTGCGGCCACGACACGCGTCAGCGGGTGACCAGCCAGGCGACCGTGTAGGCGACCGAGTTGGACCCCACGTGGGCGATCATCGTCGCCAGCACGCTGCGCGCGCGGTAGCGGATCCAACACCACCACAGCCCGGCGAACGCCGTGCCCACGACAGCGAACACGACAGCAACGGTCACGCCCGCCGCCCCGGGACCGAAGATGCGGGTGGCGGCGGGGTTCACCTCGGTGAGGCCCAACGCCGGCAGCACGTGCCATACGCCAAAGCACAGCGAGGCCGCGATGCAACCGCGCAGCACACCCCACCGAATCGTGAAGAGCGCCGGCAGCACCGCCCGAAACGCCGTCTCCTCCAGTACGACCGTGCCGAGGGGAATACGGATCAGAGCCTGGTACAGCCACGTGAGTGTGCCCGCGCCCACACGGCGGTCGTGGTACATCTCGTTGAAGACCGGCATGGTCACACCCAGGGCCAGCACTCCGGCAGTGAGCACGAACAGCACTGCGCCCCACGCGGCACCGTGGCGCCACTCGGTGAAACCCATCTGCTCCAACGACACAGCACGCCGGGCAACCAAGACGAGCGCGACAGCGATCGTCATGCTCCAAGGCACGTACGCCCACGACGGAAGCACCCGGTTGGACACCACGTTGGCGACCACGAGCACGACGAGAACGCCACCGGCGCTGGGCTGCCAACGCCTACGCTCGGGCCATGCACCAGTCGCCACGGTTCGAGAGTAACCCGTGACCGATGTGGCGGTGGCGGCGCCCGCACGCGACAACTACATCGACTTCCTACGGGCCTTCAGCCTGCTGGTCGTGGTGGCGTGGCACTGGGTGTTCACCATCGTCGTCTGGAAGGACGACGGCCCGCACGCCACCAATCCGATCGGCTTCACCACCGGGCTGTGGGCGGTCACCTGGTTACTGCAGGTGATGCCGCTGTTCTTCTACGTCGGCGGCTATTCGCACCTCGTCGCCTGGCGCCAAGCACAGACGAGGGGCGAACACCTGGGCCCGTTCGTCGTTCGTCGAATGCGACGGCTGGCGGTACCGACGCTTGCACTACTGGTGGTGTGGATCGCGCTGGGCATCGCCCTGGGCTCAGTCTTCAACCTGAGGTGGATCGGCCGGGCCGTGTTCCTCGTGGTGAGCCCGCTGTGGTTCATGGGCGTGTACATGATCCTGATCGCGCTGCTGCCGGTGTTCCTGTGGCTGCACGAGCGGTGGGACTCGATTGTGCTCGTGTTCCTCGCCGCAACGGCGGGAGCGGTCGACGTCCTTCGGTTCCGCTACGAGAACGAGTGGCTCGGGATCATCAACATGATCGCCGTCTGGGCACTCTGCCACCAGTTGGGGTTCTTCTACGAACGCCTCGTCGCCGCCACGCGCAACGCCGACTGGACGATGCTGTGGGCCGGCCTCGCCGGGCTCTGGGGTCTGGTTGCGAGCGACCTGTACCCCGGCTCGATGGTGGGTGTGCCAGGCCAGACTTCCAACATGGCGCCCCCCACCCTGTGCATCGTCGCGCTGGTCGTCTTCCAGGCAGGCGTCGCCGAAGTGCTTCGGCCCCACCTCGAGGGGCGACTGGAACGCCCACGATGGCGCCGTGCGAACGAGACGATCAACCGCTTCTCGATGCCACTGTTCCTGTTCCACACCACCGGGATGGCGCTGCACCGTGCTGCCCGCTACGCGCTCGCCGGTAAGCGCAATGAAGCCCGCGAACCAACGCTGGGTTGGTGGCTCTACCGGCCGCTCGCGTTCATCGGTCCGCTGCTGTTCACGCTGCCCGTGATCTACCTGTTCGGCCGTCAATGGGTGAAGCAGGCCCGTACGCCACAGCCCGCGAGCTGATCTCTCTTGCTCGTCGCCACGATCCTCTCGCTCTCCGCCGCGGTCCTGCACGCCGCGTGGAACTTCGTTGCCAAGCGCGCCAAGGGCGATATTTATCTGGTGTTGTGGGCGCAGTTCTTCGCCGCCGGGGTGATCGCCCTCCCGCTGATGATCGCCAACCAGATCATCTGGGGCATGCCGTGGCAGGGCTATGCGTTGGCCGCCGGCAGTGGCCTGGTGCACGTGCCGTACCTGTCATTGCTGGCCCAGGCGTACACCCATGGAGACTTCTCGGTCAGCTATCCGGTCGCACGTGGCGGTGGCGCCGCGCTGGCGGCGATCGGCGGCGTCGTGCTGCTCGGCGATCACCTCGGAGTGCTGGAAGCAGCCGGCATCGCGATTGTCGTGGTCGGCATCACTCTGCTGGCCGCGGGTGCCACCGGCCCCAACGTGGCGCTCGCGCTCCTGGTCGCCGTCACCATCGGCACTTACTCCTTGCTGGATGCGAAAGGCGCACGGCTCAGCGACACCATCGCCTACATCTTCGCGACGCAGGTTGCCGGCGGCGTGTTCAACACGACCTACGCGCTGGCCCGGGGCCGACGCAGCGGCATGGTGCAGATGTTGCAGTTGCACTGGCGGCGGGCAGCAATCACCGGCCTGGCGACGATGGTCACCTACGGCCTTGTACTGGCCGCTGTGCAGCGCGCGTCAGTGGGTTACGTCACAGCGTTGCGCGAATCGAGCGTTGTGCTGGCGGCACTGGCGGGCTGGAAGGTGCTGGGCGAAGGCGACCACCGCCGTCGGCTGACGGCCGCCCTCGTCGTGTTGGCCGGCCTGATGGTGCTGGTGATCGGCCACTGACCACGGCAACGCTCGTCAGGTGACGCTGACCAGGCGACCGGTGACGACGATGCGATAGCTGAGGCTGGTGGCCGACCCGTCGATCCTCGAACACGCCACCAGTTGGGCGGTGATCTGTCCGTAGGATTTGGCGTAGGACTGGATCAAGGAGTAGATGGGCGTCGAGACCCCGCGGTCGACCACCACGTAGTTGTACGAGTGGCCGTCACTGCCAATGAGGCTGAAGCCATCGCCGGGGTTCAGCAGGTTGATGTACCGGAACGGTGCCGCACCCGCTGTTCGGTGGGCGAACAGCATCACGTTGCCCGGCGCGGCCACTCTGTTGATGTCGCTCCACGTAGCGGCAAACCCCTGGTCGGCGATCCTGTTGAGATTGGAACCGGTTCGGATGCCGACGAAGATGCCCAGCCTCGGCACGGCGACAGCAACTGCGGCATTAGGGGTGAAGGCAGGGTTGCCGGGGGTGATTTGGGTGGCGGCGGTGGGCAAACCCAGATACCAGCCGGCGACATCGGCGATGAGCTGCGCGCCGCCCTGCGTGAACAGTGCCGCGCCGCGGTTGCTGATGCGAACGATCGCATGGTTGGCGATGGTCTGAGGCCAGGCGCTGACATTGAGGTTGGAGGCGTTGGGCCGGCTCACACCAGCCGGATAGGCGGTGACGAAGCCGAGATCCCACGGGGAGGTCGCCGTGATGTTGAGCACGGCGGCGGCGGCCTGGATGTTGGCGGGGTTACCTGCGAGGAACTCGAACGTGCTGCCGCTCCACGGGGGCAACGAATGGGTGGACCTCGTGTCGAGCACGCGCAACGGCGACGCTGGAACGAAGAGACCATCGGTCGCGGCCGTCGGTTCGGATTCCCCGGTGAAGTAGCCGACGACGTCGACGAGGAGATGGCCGCCGTTCTCGGTGAAGACGTCGAACGACCGGCTACCGGCGAGGTTGACGATCGCCTGCGCCGCACGCGTTTGGTGTGCCGCGTCGAGGTTGAGCGTGCTGGTGCCGGGGAACCCCTGATCGGACGGGAACGCTGACCAGAATCCGCCTGCAGCGTCGACGGCCGTGATGTTGACCACCACCGCTGAGGCCGTCACGGGCACGCCCGCAGCCGACACATCGACGCTCGTGGTCACGCCGGCAACGATCGGGGAGGACCCATTGCGGGTGTCGAGCACTCGGATCGCGCCATCAGCGCGTGTGATGAGGCGGCCGTCTTTGGTGGCATCGGAGACTGGGACGTACACACCGACGAGGTCGACGATCAGGTTCATCGATGTACTGCGCAGGATGTCGGCTGCGCCATTCGCACCGACCTTCACGTGCACGAGGTTGGCGATCACCCTGCCAGGGCCGTCGGCATTGAGGCTGGAGGTGTTCGGCACGGCGCTGCCACCCGGAAAGACCGTTGCGTAGCCCCAGGCGCCGGCGCCGACGATGGTGACATTCAGAACCGCGGCCGTGGCGTTCGCAGGAACACCCGGACGATGGGTGATGTCGACGCGTATGGTGTCGCTGGACACCGTCGAGTAGCCGAAGTTGCCCGACGTCGGCCGGGTGTCAGCCAAGCGCATGGGTGTCACCGCCACGTACTTCGATGAGCCGACGGGCGGCGCCGCGGCAACCACGGGCGGCGCGGCCGTGACGGTCGGTGCCGCACAGAGCATCATCGGAATGACCGCACAGACAACGGCCAATGCCGATCGCATTCGTCGCATGCTCACTCCCAGTCCTCTCGGCTCACGGACCGGCGCAATCCTAGGCGCGGTTGGGATGGCGGGGACCGGGAGGTCGTCTCAGAAATAGATGATCGCTTCCGCCTTGGCCTCTGCGGAATCGAGGTCGTCGGTGTACGCGCCGGTGCTGAGGTACTTCCACCCGCCGTCGCACACGATGAACACGATCGTGCCTTCCTCGATCTCGCTCGCCACCTTGGCCGCGCCCGCCAATGCGGCGCCCGAGGAGATGCCCGCGAAGACACCGCATTCCTTCACCAACCGGCGAGTCCATTCCAAGCTCTCGCGAGGCCGCACGACGCGCTTGCGATCGAGCAGGTCGAAACCGTGCCAGCGTTCGAACAGCGGCGGGATGTAGCCCTCGTCGAGGTTGCGTAGCCCCTCCACCTTCTCGCCCAGCGGGGGTTCGATGGCGATGATCTTGATGCCGGCGTTCTGCTCCTTGAGGTACTTACCGGTGCCCATCAGCGTGCCGCTGGTACCGAGGCCGGCAACGAAGTGGGTGATCTCAGGGCAGTCGCGCCAGATCTCGGGGCCTGTGCCCTCGTAGTGGGCGAGCGGGTTGTTGTCGTTGCCGTACTGGTACAGGAAGCACCATTCGGGGTGTTCGGCCGCCATCGACTGGGCTCGCTTGACGGCGCCGTTACTGCCCTCCTCGCCGGGGGTGAGGATCAGTTCGGCGCCGAACACCTCCAGCATCTGGCGGCGCTCGATCGACACGTTGGCGGGCATGAGGATCTTGATCGGGTAGCCCTTCATCTGGGCAATGGCGGCGAGCGCGATGCCGGTGTTGCCCGACGATGGCTCGAGCAGTGTTTGGCCCGGCTGCAGCAGGCCATCCTTCTCCGCGTGCTCGATCATCTGTTTGGCGATGCGGTCCTTCACCGAACCGAACGGGTTCTGGCTCTCCAGCTTCGCCACGATGCGCACGCGCGGGTTGGGCGAGAGGCAGCTGACATCCACCATCGGGGTGTTGCCGATCAGGTCGAGAATGCTTTCGTTGATCACGTGCTACCACCCTTCCCCTCACCGCTGCTCGTGCCGACTGACAACCGTCGGGCAACGGCCGATTATTCCGATCAACTCTGTCGTGATTCTAACGTTCAGCCGACGGCGACGGGCACGTCATTGATCGCGCCCTCGACGATGCGGTAGCAACGTGCCTCGGGTGCCTCGCGCTTGAGGCTGACGATCACGTAGTACCAGCCCGGGTCGGGGGCCTGGGCGACGTCGGTGGGGCTGGGAAAAGGCTCGCTGTGCGTGTGGCTGTGGAACACCCCGATGATCTCCAGGCCGTCGTCCTGCGCCGCAATATCGGCGTGCAGCAGCTCCTTGCCGGGGATGGTGTACACGCGGGCCGAGGAAGCCTCGTTGGTGCACGCAACGAATCGGTGCACCGTGGAACCGGCGCCGACCAGCAGACCGCACGCCTCCAGCGGGTAGCCGTCGTACGCATTCGCGATCATCTCCGCATACGCCCGCGCAGGGAAGGAGAGCGGTGCGGGCGCAGCGCTGATGGAAGCCGTACTCGCTCGAACGTCAGGCATCGGTCCGGAAGGGTACCGCTACCCTGTGGCTTCCCATGGCGCCAAACCGTGATCGCAGCAACCCAGCCGGCCGCAAGCTCATCGCCAGCAACCGCCGCGCGTACCGCGACTACGACATCCTGGAGACGATGGAGACCGGCATCGTGCTCAGCGGCAGCGAGGTCAAGGCGCTGCGCGAAGGCCACGCGCAGGTGGCCGATTCGTTCGCCCGCATCATCAACGGCCAGGTGTGGCTCGACGGCGTGCACATCCCGCCGTATCAGTTCGCGCACGGCATCGGCGCCCACGACCCCGATCGTGCACGCAAGTTGCTGATGCACCGTCGCGAGATTGATCGGCTGGCACACGAACTCGCGGTCGAACACCTGGCGCTGATCCCATTGTCCTTCTACTTCAAGGACGGACGCGTGAAGGTGGAGCTGGGCGTCGCCCGCGGCCGCAAGAAGTCCGACAAACGCCAGGCGCTGGCCGAGCGCGATGTGAAGATGGAAATGGCTCGCGCAATGGGTCGCCAGGCGAAAGGTCGCGTCTGATGGCCCGGGTCTGCCGCGCACGCGTGCGGTCATGATGCGGGTGCCATGACACGGCTCGCGCTCGTTCGCCGGCCCAGCCCCCTTCTCGCCGACGGTTTGGTCACCCACATCGATCGGTCACCCGTGGACGTCGAGTTGGCTCAGCAGCAGTGGGCCGGCTACGTGGCCGCGCTGCAGTGGTGCGGGTGGGTCACCACCGAGGTGCCGGCCGCGCCCCAGTTGCCCGACTCCGCGTTTGTGGAGGACACCATGGTCGTGTTCCGTGATGTTGCCCTGCTGGCTCGCCCTGGCGCCGACGAACGCAAGCCGGAGGTGGCGGCGGCAGCCGACGCCGTGCGGGAGTTCGGGTATCGGATCGCTGTCGTCGCAGCCCCGGGCACGCTCGATGGTGGCGACGTGTTGAAGGTCGGCGACACCATCTACGTCGGTCGCGGGGGCCGCACCAACGACGAAGGCATCGCCCAGTTGGCAGCCGTGTTCGAGCCGTTGGGCGCGACCGTGGTGACCGTGCCGCTTTCGAAGGTGCTGCACCTGAAGTCGGCCGTCACTGCACTGCCCGATGGCACGATCATCGGTTGGGAGCCTGCGATCGACGACGTCTCGGTCTTCCCGCGCTTCCTGGCGATGCCGGAGGAGTCGGGTGCCCACGTGGTGCTGTTGGGCGGCGACAAGGTGCTGATGTCGTCGGACTGTCCGCGCAGCGCTGCCCTGCTGAAGTCGGCCGGGCTGGAGCCCGTCATCGTCGACATCAGCGAGTTCATCAAGCTCGAGGGCTGCGTCACCTGCCTCAGTGTTCGGCTGCGCGAAGCTCCTCTCACGCCAACGACCACGCCCACGACCACGCCAACGCCCACGACCACCTGAGACCGGAACTCCCGATGACCCACACCTCCGACCGCCGCATGTACGGCACCATCACCGAACCTGCGCGCCAGATCGACGTGATTCACGAGACAGATGTGCTGGTGGTCGGCTCCGGCCCGGCGGGCCTTGCCGCGGCGCTCGGCGCCGCGCGCGCAGGGGTGGAAGTGACCCTGGTCGAGCGCTTCGGCTGCTACGGCGGCAACATCACCGCGGTCGGAGTGGAGGGCATGGCCTGGTACCGCCACGAGCAGACGATCGAGGCAAACGGCATCGGCCGCGAGTTCGAGACGCGTGCATATGAGATGGGCGCGGCGATGCAGGAGAGCCAGTCGCAGTCGTACGAGCTCGACTCGGAGGGTTTCAAGCTGGTCGCCGATCGCATGGTGGAGGAAGCCGGCATCCACGGGATGATGCACCGCTCGTTCGCCGCGCCGATCATCGACGGCGACGCGGTCATCGGCATCATCACGGAATCGAAGGCCGGCCGCGAAGCAATCCGCGCGAAGCGGGTCATCGATGCCACCGGCGACGCCGACGTTGCCTTCCGCGCCGGTGCGCCCACGCACCACACACCACGCGAAGCGATGATGGCCGCTTCGGTGATGTTCCACCTCGCGGGGGTGGACAAGAAGGCGTTCATGGCCGGTATCGCCGCCGACCCGCAGACTTACCAGGACTGGGGCGGCGGGGGCGAGTGGAACATCGAGACCAGCGGCAAGGAAGACGCGATGTTCTCCCCGTTCCTGAAGAAGCCGTTCCAGCAAGCGATTGCCGATGGCCTGCTGCCGGCGCACCTCACCACCATCGCAGGCACGTGGGGCGCGATGCACGACACGGGTGAGCTGACGTACATGAACCTGGTGCACCTCGATGGCATCGATGGCACCGACCCTGACGACCTCACATTTGGCGAGATCGAAGGCCGTCGCCAGGCGATGCTGGCGATCGAGGCACTGCGCCGCTACACGCCGGGTTGCGACGGCGCCCGCCTGCGCAACTTCGGGATGACGTTGGGCATCCGCGACACGCGCAAGATCGACGCTGCGTACAACATGACCGAGACGGACGTGCGCGAGCAGGGCCGCTTCGAGGACTCGATCGGCATCTACCCGGAGTTCATCGACGGCTACGGCATCCTGATCCTGCCCACCACCGGCCGCTACTTCCAGTTGCCGTACCGAAACGTGCTGCCCAAAGGCGTGCGCAACCGGCTGGGGCCCGGCCGTTCCTCAGGCGGCGATCGCGTGTCGCACGCCTCCACGCGCAACATGTCGTGCTGCGCAGTACTGGGTCAGGGCGCCGGCGTGGCCGCGGCCCTGTCGCTGCACACGTCGCGCGAACTGGCCGACGTCGACATCACCGCTGTGCAGAAGGAGCTCGATCACCAGGGAGTGCGTCACTGGTAGCCGCATCCCAGGCTGCGCGATAGGCGGCCGCGAGGCTGTCGATGGTTTCGTGCGCATTCAACCCGCTCGGATTGGGCAACACCCAGAGCTCCGCGCCGCCGAGGCGTTCGGGCTGCTTCCCTGCGGCAGCCTTGGGTCGTTCGAATGCCTGGCGGTAGGCGGTGAGGCCGAGCACCGCGACCACCCGCGGCCGCAGTGCGCGCACCTTGGCTTCCAGCGCCGCTCCTCCGGCGCGTAGCTCATCGCGGGTCAACTCGTCGGCGCGTGCGCTGGCGGTTGGCACCAGGTTGGTGATGCCGATCCCGACCAGCGTGACCAGCTTGCGGTCCGTGGGTTTCATACCGTCGCTGGCGTCGATCAGGTGAGGCGTGATGGCCGCGGCATGCAACGCCGGCCAGAAGCGGTTGCCGCGGCGGGCGAAGTGGGCGTTCACCGCAGCCGTCCACAGACCAGGGTTGATGCCCACGAACAGGAGACGAACGCGCCCGCCGACGAGGTCGTCGACCGGCGCACCCTGGTACGCCTGCAGTTGCGCACGAGTGAAGCGGGCCACGGTGCGAACAGCCTCGTCAGCCGACGATTTCGGAGACCTGCATCACCGGCTGGATGTTGGTGTAGTTGGCCACGTCGGCCATCACCTCGCCGGTACCGGTTGCGCCGAGGGCGGCCTGGAAGGCGTCCATCGTCTCGAAGTAGAAGTGCACGCCGGCCACGTTGGGGCCGTCGATGCCCTTGTCGATCTCGCTCTTCACCGGGTTCCAGGTGGTGAGACACAGCGGCACATGCGAGTTGGCGTAGTAGTCATGGTCGAAGGTGGTGTCTTCGCCCGACGGGTAGGTGACGCTGACTTTGATCATGGTGCGAAACCGTATGCGGCAGGGCCCTCGACCAGCGATTCGTGGAACCGGTTCGATGGAGGGGCGCACCCGCGGGTGGCACGCCTTGGCGTTCGCCACAATTCGGAGAGTTGCGGGCCGGACCGCTGGTAGCGTGACGGCGCTATCCCAACCAGGGGGCTGACAGGTTTCGACGTCAGATTCATTGGGCGGGCGTGCGGCCCGAGTTGCTCAGACTCGCTAAACGGGGCAAACAACAGAATTGCCAACGAGCAGTTCGCTCTCGCCGCCTGATCTTTAGGTGAGCGAAGAGACATCGTGACCAGAAATGGCGCACGGGGCCGATCCACCGCAGCCTGGCACCAGAAGCGGGGGATGACAGCGGAAAAGACTGCTGGCGTCGGGAAAGACCGATGACGATTCGGAAAGACGATTCGTGGGCCACCGGGTAACCGATGGCCATCCGACCCGCCGGTCTCCCTGCGTCAGGGAGTGAGTCGGGAATGGTCGTAGCACGTGCGTACAGTGCCTGATGGACGGGGGTTCGATTCCCCCCAGCTCCACAAGACATAACACCACGTAGATGGTCCTTTCTGAGGTCTTCAGACGGGGCCAATCTACCGGATTTCTACCGCTCCGCAAGAGGCTTGACAGCAAGAGGCGTGGCCCGACTTGACAGCCCCGGCGCGCCCGACGCGCTTGACACGGACGAGCTCGACACAGGTCTGACCACTGCCGGGCTCCTCTCCTCTCAATCGCTGCAGCCATCAACCTGCGACAGCCATGGGACTACAAGCCCATCACCGAACACCATCGCCTCGGTTGCCTTCACCACGCGATGGGC
>JANONE010000593.1:0-1501 GCA_031420675.1 Ilumatobacteraceae bacterium
CGACAACGACAACGACAGCAGCTGGGAACGTGGCTACCTTGTGCGCATGCAGATCGCAATGGTCGGGTTGGGGCGCATGGGCGCCAACATGGTTCGCCGGTTGCAGCGTGCCGGTCACGAATGCGTCGCCTACGACCTCAACGAGGCCGCGGTCGCCACCATGGAAGGCGAGGGATTCACCGGTGCCCGCAGCCCGCAGCAGGTGGTCGACGCGCTCACCGCGCCGCGTCACGTCTGGTTGATGGTGCCCGCCGCCTACGTGGCCGACACGATCGCTCGTTTCGAGCCGCTGCTGTCGCCCGGCGACACCATCATCGACGGCGGCAACTCGTGGTACCGCGACGACGTCGACCGTGCCGCGCCGCTAGCGGCCAAGGGCATCAACTACGTCGATGTCGGCACCAGCGGCGGCGTCTTCGGCCTCGAGCGCGGCTACTGCCTGATGGTTGGCGGCGCCACCGAATCGGTGCAGCAACTGTCGGCGGTGTTCGATGCCTTGGCTCCCGGCATCGATTCCGCGCCTCGTACGGAAGGCCGCGACGGCCCCCCCGGCACCGAGGAGCAAGGCTGGCTGCATTGCGGCCCGGTCGGCGCCGGCCACTTCGTGAAGATGGTCCACAACGGCATCGAGTACGGGATGATGGCCTCCTATGCCGAGGGCCTGAACGTGCTGGCCGAGGCCGACATCGGCAACGAGTCGCACGCCAAGGACGCCGAGACCGCACCGCTGAGCCACCCGCAGTACTACCAGTACGACATCGACCTCGCGGCCGTCACCGAACTGTGGCGACGCGGCAGCGTGGTGAGCAGCTGGCTGCTCGATCTCACTGCTCAGGCGCTGCACAGCGACCCGTCGTTGAGTGGCTTCCAAGGGCGGGTCGGCGACAGCGGCGAAGGCCGCTGGACCATCCACGCGGCGGTCGACGAGGGCGTGCCCGTGCCCACGCTCGCCGCCTCGTTGTGGGACCGCTTCTACTCCCGCGACAGAGGCGACGTGGCACACAAGGTGCTGTCAGCCATGCGCGCCGGTTTCGGCGGGCACAGGGAGGTGAAGCAATGAGCACGGCCCCGAACCAGCCGGTGGCTGATGCGTTGGTGTTGTTCGGCGCCACCGGCGACCTCAGCAAGCGCAAGCTGTTCCCGGCGCTCTACCGCCTGGAGGATCATGGCCACCTGCATGTGCCGGTCGTGGGCGTGGCCCGCAGCGACTGGAGCGACGAGGGCTTTCGCCAGCACGCGCACGACTCGATCCTCGCCAGCATCCCCGACGCGAAGGCAGCCGTCATCGACGCCCTGCTCGCCCGGCTCGATCTCGTCCAGGGCGATTATGCCGACCCGACAACGTGGTCGACCCTTGCCGAGACGCTGCACAAGTACAAGAGCGAGCAGGCCGTGTTCTACATGGCCATCCCTCCCAGCACCTTCCCGTCGGTGGCGCAGTCCGTGGCGTCAGTGGGTCTCAACGATCGCGGTCGCATCGTGGTGGAGAAGCCGTTCGGCC
>JANONE010000594.1:0-1693 GCA_031420675.1 Ilumatobacteraceae bacterium
GTCGGGTTGCTCGGCCTCGCCGGGATGCAGGCGCGCGCCCAGATCGCCGAGCTCGAGTCCTATCAGCGCGCGCAGGCGCTGGTGCTGCTCTACGACATGATGGACCGCATCAACAACAGCCGCACCACGGCGCCTTGCTACGCGGTTACCACCGACACGGCCGCGGGCACGCCGTACTTCGGCGACGGCACCACCGTTGCGGCAGCCTGCAGCCTGAGCAACCCGGCCGATCAGGCGATGGCGGTCGCCTCGATGAATGCCTGGAATGACTTGTTGCAAGGCGGTGCCGAGAGAAAGGGCGCGGGCGCCACCAGAGTCGGCGCCATGATCGGCGCGCGCGGCTGCGTCAGCTATAACGTCAACTCCGAATACGTCAATGCCACCACCAACGCCAACGTCGCCGGCACGGGGGAATATACCGTCGCCGTCTCCTGGCAGGGAATGGCCAACACCTTCGCCCCCACCAAGGCCTGCGGCGCCGGGCTGTACGGCACCGCCGCGGCCACTGACACCCTGCGCCGCACCGTGTGGGCCACGATGCGCATCGGCACGCTGGCGACAAGGTAGACGATCCATGACAAGGACTGCCTTGAATTCATCGCCGCGTTATTCAAAAGGCATGTCGCTGATCGAGCTGATGACGGCGATCACCATCGGCCTGATGATCCTGGTCGGCCTGACCTCGGTGTTCGTGAATTCGAGCACCTCCAGCCGCGAACTGAAGAACACCGCCGAGCAGATCGAGAACGGCCGCTATGCGATCGAACTGCTGACCCAGGACATCCGTCACGCGGGGTTCTACGGCGAGCTCTCGACGCTGCCGACGGTGCCGGCCGCCGCACCCAATCCCTGCGCCACGCTGACCGCCACCGTGGCCGGCGCCACAGTCGACGCCAGCCTCGCGCTGCCCTTGCAGCGGATCGTCGCCGGAACCGATTGCACGGCACTGCTTACCACCGCGAACCTGCAAGCTAACAGCGACATCGTCGTGGTACGGCGCACCGATACGACGCGGCTGCCGATAAGTTGCACCACAAGCGTGACTTTGAGGGCCACCCCCACCACCGCCGACCCTTTTCCGGCCGCCTTTGTTTACCTGCAGACGACGCCGAACGCGGCCGAGATCCAGACGGGCGCCGCCAACGGAACGGTCATCAATAGGACCATGAACGCGGCCGGCGCCGCGACCACCGCCCTGATGGTGCGCCGCGACCAGACCGTCCTCGCGGGCAGCACGGCGGGCACGTGTGCCGCAGCCGTCAGCGGGCAGTTTCCGGAGGTTGCGGCGGCGATTCGCAAGTACCGCACGCACGTCTATTTCGTCGCGCCGTGCAGCACCGGCAGCGCTCTGAACGGGGCCTGCACCGGCGGCGCCGGGGAAGACACGATCCCGACCCTGAAGCGTCTCGAAATGGGCGCGGCCGGCGCGTTCACGATCGTGCCGATCGTGGAAGGGATCCAGGCGATCCGGGTCGAGTACGGGCTGGACACCCTCCCCGCGGTCGCCGATGTCAACACCGGGCTGATCGGCGATGGCGTGACCGACAGCTACATCAATACCCCGGACGTGGTGGCCATGGGCAACACCATCGCGGTGCGGCTCTACGTGCTCGCGCGCAACACCGCGCCCACCGCCGGTTACGTCGACGACAAGACCTACACGCTGGGGAACAACCCCGTCTTCACCTATACC